>JAASSM010000025.1 GCA_021767885.1 bacterium
GGTTGCCCTTCCGGGGCTGGTACGTCTGGGGCGACGAGAGCGATCTCGCGCGCAACGACAAGAACCAGGAGCATGGCGGCTGCGTGCCCGACCACCTGGTGCCCATGGGCCCGGCGGAGATCCTCGCCGGCGAGGATCCGCAGCTGGAGAAGGCGGTGGCCCTGATGCGCGAGGCGGCGGCCATGGCGCGCCAGGCGCCGGAGCCGGATCCGCAGCCGGCGGCCGCGGCCCGCCGGTGATGGGCCGGGGCTGAGGATTGCCCCATGAATCGCGGCGCGCGGCTTTACCGGCCGCGCGCCGTGCGCTATGCTCCCCGATGAGCCCCGCGCCGGCCCGGACCAGGAGGGTCCGTCGGGTCGCGGGGATCAGTCCGTCCGCAAGGAGGCGAGCCGCCATGGAGCCGCGCCCCGACCCCCGACGCCGAGACGCAGCGCATCCTGGACAGCGGCCCGATCTGGCGCACGAGATGCTCGCACGCCTGCCCCTGGCGGTGGTGGCCCTGGATCGGGCGGGCCGCATCCTGCATGGCAACCGCGCCCTGGCCGACCTCCTCGGCGTCGAGCTCGCCGACCTGCTCGGTCAGCCGCTGCCCGGACTCTCCGACCGGGACCAGGCCTCCCTGCGCGGCATGCTCTCCGGCCTGGCCAGCGTCGGCGAGAGCCGCTGGCGTCAGCTCGAACTCGCCCTCCCCCGCGGCGGCCGCGTCTCGCTCTCCTGCTGCTACGGCGCGATCCCGGGGCCGGCCGGCGACGTGGACGGCCTGGTGGGGTTCGGCCTGCCCGCCGACCACGGCGACCGCGCCCTGCAGGCGGAGCTGCGCCGGCGCAACGACTTCATCGAGACGGTCCTGGAGAACCTGCCCGTGGGGCTGGCCATCCACTCCCTGGACATGTCCACCGTCGGCTACGTCAACAACCGCTTCCAGGAGATCTACGGCGGCTGGAACAGCGCCGGCGTCTCCGACCTGGCCGGCTTCCTCGACCGCCTCTGCCCCGATCCCGAGCAGCGCCGGGAGCTGCAGCGCCGCCTGCTGGCCGACATCGGCCAGGGTGGCCTCAAGCAGATGACCTGGGACGACATCCGCGTCCGCGGCCGTGACGGCAACACCCGGATCGTCTGCGCCGAGAACACGCCGCTGCCCGAGCAGGGGCTGATGATCTCCACCGTGCGCGACGTCACCGACCGCAAGCTGGCCGAGGATGCCCTGCGCGAGAGCGAGCGGCGTTACCAGATCATGGCCGAGTCCTCGCCGGTGGGCATCTTCCGCTGCGACCGCCAGACCCGCTGCCGCTACGTCAACCGCCGCTGGCGCGAGATCACCGGCCTGACCACCGCCCAGGCCGCCGGCGAGGGCTGGATCGCCGCGGTGCACGCAGACGACCGCGACACCGTCCTGCGCAGCTGGCAGCTGGCGGTGGCCGAGGAGCAGGTCTTCCGCACCGAGTGCCGCTTCCGCCGGCCGCGGGGCCTGACCACCTGGGTCTTCGTCCAGGCCGAGCCCGTGTTCGACACCAGCCAGCAGCTCACCGGCTACATCGGCTCGGTCACCGACATCTCCGAGCGCAAGCGCACCGAGGAGGAGATCCGGCGCATCGCCTACTACGACGCGCTGACCCGCCTGCCCAACCGCGCCTTCTTCCTCGAGCAACTCCGCCGCACGCTGGCCGCCGCGCGCCGCTCGCAGCGGCGCGCCGCCCTGCTCTTCTGCGATCTCGACAACTTCAAGGACGTCAACGACACCCTGGGCCACGATCAGGGCGACGAACTCCTCCGTGGCATCGCCGAGCGCCTGTCCAGCTGCATCCGCAAGGGCGACACGCTCAGCCGGCTCGGGGGCGACGAGTTCGTCCTCCTGTTGCCCGCGGTCAACAGCGACCGCGACGCGGTCTCGGTGGCGCGCAAGATCATGCAGCAGCTCGCCCGGCCCTTCACCCTCGACGGCCACGAGGTCTACACCACGCCGTCGATCGGCATCGCCTTCTATCCCGACGACGGCGACAGCGTCAGCACCCTGCTCAAGCACGCCGACATGGCCATGTACGCGGCCAAGGCCCGCGGCCGCAATCGCTACCAGTTCTTCAGCGAGGAGATGCACCAGCGGGTGCTCGAACGCATGAAGCTGGAGGCCGGCCTGCGGCAGGCCGTCGAGCGCCAGGAGCTGCGCCTGGTCTACCAGCCGCAGTACGAGCTGGCCAGCGGCCGCCTGGTGGGCGTGGAGGCGCTCCTGCGCTGGGACCATCCCGAACGGGGCACCATCCCACCGGCCCGCTTCATCCCGGTGGCCGAGGAGACGGGCATGATCCACGACATCGGCGAGTGGGTGCTCCGCTCGGCCTGCACCCAGGCGCGGGAGTGGATCGAGGCGGGCTTCCCCGACCTGCGGGTGGCGGTGAACCTCTCGGGCAAGCAGTTCGCCGAGGCGGGGCTGGTGGAGATGGTCCGCGGCATCCTGGCCGAGACCGGCCTGGCCGCGCGACACCTGGAACTGGAGATCACCGAGGGCACGCTCATGCAGGACGCCGAGGTGGCCCTGGCCACGCTGACCGCCCTGCGTCAGGACGGCGTGGGCCTGGCCATCGATGATTTCGGCACCGGCTACTCCTCCCTGGTCTACCTGCGGCGGCTGCCGATCCAGCGCCTGAAGATCGCACCGGACTTCGTGCGGGAGATCCACCACGACAACCGGGACGCCGCCATCGTCGAGGCGGTCATCGGCATGGGGCGCAACCTGGGCCTGGACATCGTGGCCGAGGGCGTGGAGAGCCAGCAGCAGGCCGCGGTCCTCGAGCGCCTGGCCTGTCCGCTGGTCCAGGGCTTCCACTACGACCGCCCGTTGCCCCGCGACGAGGTGGACTCCAGATTCGCTTGACCCCCGCAATCCGGTATAGCAACGTTTCGGCGAGGTAAGCAGGCCACCGCTGCCGGGCCAGGCCCGGTTTTTTCGTCTCGGCGGCGAGCGCTCGTCCGCGGCGCCACGAGCCTGGAGGCTTCATCATGTCGCTCGGCCAGAAGATCAACGACTTCCTCGCCCGGACCCGCTCGCTCATGGAGGGGGGCGGCGAGAAGGCCGTCCAGAAGCAGCAGGCGCAGGGCAAGCTCACCGCGCGCGACCGCGTCGCCCAGGTCTGCGACCCCGGCTCCTTCCACGAGTACGATCTCTTCGTGGAACACAACTGCCGGGACTTCGGCATGGATCAGAAGAAGCTGCCGGGTGACGGCGTGGTCACCGGGACGGGCACCGTCGAGGGCCATCCGGTGTGCTGCTTCGCCCAGGACTTCACCGTGGCCGGTGGCTCGCTGGGCCTGGCCCACGCGCGCAAGATCACCAAGATCATGGACCACGCCATGAAGATGGGCGTGCCGTTGATCGGGATCAACGACTCCGGCGGCGCCCGCATCCAGGAGGGCGTCAACTCCCTGGCGGGCTACGGCGAGATCTTCTATCGCAACACCCTCGCCTCGGGCGTGATCCCGCAGATCTCGGTGATCCTCGGTCCCTGCGCCGGCGGTGCGGTCTACTCTCCGGCGCTGACGGACTTCGTCTTCGTGGTCGACAAGATCAGCAAGATGTTCATCACCGGTCCGGAGGTGATCAAGACCGTGCTGGGGGAGGAGGTCTCCATGGAGGACCTCGGTGGCGCCCGGGTGCAGGCGGAGGTCTCCGGCAACGCGCACTTCTACGCCGAGAGCGAGCAGGAGTGCTTCGAGCAGATCAAGAAGCTGGTCACCTTCATCCCCTGGAACAATCGCAAGCGCAGCGAGGAGTTCCCGCCGCGGCCGCCGAAGCCCGAGTTCGACATCGACCAGATCGTCCCCGACGATCCCCGCAGGCCCTACGACGTCCGCGACGCCGTGCGCGCCGTCTGCGACGACAGCGACTTCTTCGAGATCCAGGAGCACTGGGCGCGGAACATCGTCATCGGCTTCGCGCGGCTCGAGGGCCGGACGGTGGGCATCGTCGGCAACCAGCCGGCCTACCTCGCCGGCGTGCTGGACGTGGACGCCTCGGACAAGGCCGCGCGCTTCATCCGCTTCTGCGACGCCTTCAACATCCCGCTGGTCAGCTTCGTGGACCTGCCCGGCTACCTGCCCGGCGTGGACCAGGAGCACGCCGGCGTGATCCGCCACGGGGCCAAGATCCTCTATGCGTACAGCGAGGCCACGGTCCCCAAGATCACCCTGATCCTGCGCAAGGCCTACGGTGGCGGCTACATCGCCATGTGCTCGCGGCACCTGGGGGCGGACTTCGTCTTCGCCTGGCCGTGCGCGGAGATCGCCGTCATGGGACCCGAGGGGGCAGCCAACATCATCTTCCGCAAGGAGATCATGGGCGCCAGCGATCCCGAGGCCATGCGGCAGGAGAAGATCCGCGAGTACCAGGACAAGTTCGCCAACCCGTACATCGCCGCGCGGGACGGTCACATCGACGCCGTGATCCAGCCTGGCGAGACGCGTGACTTCCTGGTCCATGCGATCCAGGTGTCGGCCACCAAGACGGAGAACCGGCCCGAGCGCAAGCACGGGATTCCGCCGTTCTAGCGGCAGGAGGCGACGGAGATGGCGGATTTTCCCGATGGACCGCAGGAGCAGCCCCTGGTCCCCTTCCATATCGACGGGACCGATTACCTCACGCGCCTGACGCGGAAGGTGCGCGACCGCGAGCCGTGGCGACCGGCCGACACCTCCGCGGTCACCACCCTGATCCCGGGGGTGATCGTGCGCGTCCTGGTGCGTCCGGGGCAGCGGATCCGCCGGGGCGACGGGGTGGTGGTGCTCGAGGCCATGAAGATGCGCAACGAGGTGCAATCCGCCTGGGAGGGCACGGTCGAGGCCGTCCTGGTGGAGGCCGGCCAGACCGTGCCCAAGGGGGCGGTCCTGGTCAGGCTGGTCTGAGCCCGCGGCTCAGTCGGCGTACTTCACGCTGCAGCCATAGGGCTGGGTGCGGGGCGTGGGCACCGCGCGACCCTCGAACACGGCGGTCAGGGCCTCGACCACGTGGATGGTGTCGCCGACGGTGGCCGGCGACCGGTCACTGTCGATGGCGCCGTTGTAGACCACCGTCCCGTCGGGACGGATCACGAACATGTGCGGCGTGGTCTTGGCGCCGTAGGCCTTCCCCACCGTTCCGCTCTCGTCCAGCAGCACCGGCATGGGCATCTCGTACTCGGCGCGCGCGCGGCGGTTGCGCTCGAGGCCCGCGCCCTGCTTGCCCGGCGCGCCGGAGTTGATGGCCAGCCAGACGATCCCCTGGTCCACGAACTGCGCATAGGCCTGGTTCATGGTCCGGGCGTTGCGGTGGTGCTTGACGATGAACGGGCAGTCGGGATTGAACCACTCCAGCACCACGGTGCGGCCAGCCTCCAGGTAGTCGCTCAGCGAGTGGGTGAGCCCCTCGGTGTCGGTCAGGGTGAAGTCGGGCGCCTGATCGCCGGGGGCGACGGCGGCCCGGGCGCCGGGCACAGCACCGCCGAGCAGCAGCAGGAGACCGGTGAGCGCCGCGGCGAAAAGCCGGCAGCGCCGGATCGCGGGCATCGTCATGGGCAGAACCTCCGGGTTCGGGTGAAACGACGAGAGACGTCCGGGGTCAGGGGACGGTGATCCAGCCGGTGGCGTGATCGCCGTCATGGTAGTCGATGGACAACAACGCGCGGAGCTCGCCCTCGCCGGCGGCGCCAGGGGCCAGATCGAGGACCAGGACCTCGCCCGTGACCTCGCCGTCGCGGATCAGATCGTCGACCAGGGGACCGTCCGCGTCGGGCAACAGCCGCAGCCGGGCCGCCCCGGGCACGGTCAGCGTGATCCGGTCGGGATCGCGCCGTGCGGTGTAGCGGGACGCCGGCAAGGCGCCCGGGGCCGCGGCGGCCGCCCGGGCATGGCGGTCCCGGACGTCGGGTTCGGCGGGCGCGGGGAGCGTCACGGCCAGCGTCGTGTCGCCGGGCACGCAGATGTCGGCGCAGACCAGCCAGCGGAGCTCGGCGGTCAGCTCCCGCGACCTGGCGCCGGCCGGAAACCGTACGGTCTGCAGCAGGTCCAGACGCTCGTGATAGACGTGATCGAGGATCTCCCCGGCCAGCAGGTGGCGTTCCGGCACGGGCCAGGACAGCGGCCCCGCGTGCCAGCCGGAGGGCAGGTCCAGGGCGATCCGCGGCGGCAGGCCGGTGTCGTTGCGGAACGGACCGTAGAGGTGCCAGCCGGCGGCCAGATCGAAGCTCCACAGCAGGGTGGCGCTGTCGGCCGCGGCCGAGGCGACGTGGACCCGGGCGGTCACGCGCCGCTCGGCCCGCGGCTCCCCGGCAGCGGGGTCTGCGGCCGTCGGCGTCGCGGTGGTCACCACGAGCAGCACCAGGAGGGCGGATGTCGCCCGGCAGAGAATCTCGACCAGCATGGTGGCAGAATAACGGCGGGGCGCGGTGGGCGCCACACGCCCGCCCCGCTCGCCCTGTCCGCCGTGCAGATCGTCGCCCCGCACGCAACCCGGCGCTCGCCGTGACGTACCCCCGATGACGGTGCGAACCCGGGACCCGCGCGGCCCCGAGACGAGAGGACCCCGACATGGATCGCCACACCCTCCCTTCGGCACTCGTGCTCCTGGCCACCGTGATCTCGACCACCACCCTGGCCGCCCCGGCGGCCGTGGCCCTCGGCGCGTCCGGAGATCCGCCGGCTGCGGTGACGCTCGCACCGCTCTTCAGCCGTGGTGGGGACGAGGATCCCGACGTCATGTTCGGCATCCCCTGCGGCGTGGCCCAGGATGCCGATGGCCACGTCTACGTGCTGGACAACCAGCTCAGCGAGATCGTGATGCTCTCGCCCGGCGGGGAGTTCCTGCGCACGCTCGGGCGCGAGGGCCAGGGCCCCGGCGAATTCCAGCGCCCCAACGGTCTGGTGGTCCTGCCGGACGGGTCGGTGGCGGCCGGCAACATGGTGCAGGCCCGTTTCCAGATGCTCTCCCGCGACGGCGTCCCCCGGGGATCCTTCGCCCTCGGCGCCGACGGCCCGCAGGAGGGCATCGTGGTGCTCTACGGCGCCGCGTGCCGGGGCGGGACCCTGCTCGCCGCCACGGCCACCAGCGCCTTCGACGAGGCCACCGGCACCATCGACCGGATCCAGAACCTGGACATCTACCATCCCGACGGCCGTCTGCGCGCCAGCCTGTGCGAGGCCGCGTTCACCATGGACTTCACCGGCAAGGGCGAGATCCGCGAGGACGACCTCCTGCGCTCCTTCCTCCTCGCGCATGCCATCGGACCGGACGGACGGGTCTACGTGCCCCGCAGCCGGGACGAGTACGCCATCGACGTCTACGGCCCCGACGGCGTCCTCGAGCGCACCGTCGGCCGGCCGGATTACCAGGCGCCGCCGCGCACCCCGCGCGAGCGCGACCGCCTGCTCGCGCTGGCCGATTCCTGGAATCGCAACTCGGGTCTCGATCTGCCCCTGCGCTTCGCCGGCTCCGAGATGGCCGTCCAGAGCCTGTTCGTGGACGACCAGGGACACCTCTTCGTCCGCCACGCCGCCAGCGGCCGCGACCTCGCCGACGGCGTGTTCCTGCGCCTGGACGAGTTCGCCCCCGATGGCCGCTACCTCGGCGAGGTGCCGGTGCGGGCGGCCGCCGACCCCATGATGGACACCCTGGACTGGCTCGGCGACGGACGGGTGGCCATCATGCGCGGTGGCGTGCTCACCGGCCTGGAGCGCTGGCGCGATGCGGCGGTCTACTGGGAAGGCGAGGACGAGGTGATCCCCGAGATCGTGGTCTGCGCCTGGCAGCGGTGATGCCCCGCCTGGGGCACCGGGCCCCGGAGCGGGCGTCGCCGCTCCGGGGCCCGGCCCGGCGCCGCCGGGACCGCGAACCCGGTGGCCGGGAACCTGGAAACAAACCATACTGTTGGAGTCAACAATCAGGTCGCCGCTCCCCGATCCGGGGCGCGGCGTCGGTGAACCGGCCACGTGAGAGGGGAACGCCATGCGCTGGTCGCTGAGACTGGGCGGCTACCGCGGCATCGAGGTCTTCATCCATCTGACCTTCCTGATCCTGCTGGGATTCCTGGGGGTCAATGCCTGGCTGGCCAGCGGTTCCGTCGCCGCGGCGCTCTCGGGCCTGGGCTTCATCCTGCTGGTCTTCGCCTGCGTGCTGCTGCACGAGTTCGGCCACGCCCTGACCGCCGCCCGCTTCGGCATCCGCACGCGGGACATCGTGCTGTACCCCATCGGCGGGGTGGCCCGACTGGAGCGCATGCCGGAGGATCCCCGGCAGGAGCTCTGGGTGGCCCTGGCCGGCCCGGCGGTCAACGTGGTGATCGCCGCCGTGCTGCTGGCGTGGCTCGTGATCTCCGATGCCCTGGTGCCGGTGGACCAGCTGGGCTGGGCCCGTGGCCCGTTCATCGAGCGCCTCATGCTGGTCAACGTCTTCCTCGTGGGCTTCAACCTGATCCCCGCCTTCCCCATGGATGGCGGGCGCGTGCTGCGCGCGGTCATGGCCATGCGCATGGACTACACCCGCGCCACGCAGGTGGCCGCCGGCATCGGCCAGGCGCTGGCCCTGGTCTTCGGCCTGGTGGGTCTGCTCTGGAACCCGTTCCTGCTGTTCATCGCCTTCTTCGTGTGGATCGGCGCGGCGCAGGAGTCGAGCCTGGTGATGATGAAGAGCTCCCTCGGCGGCATCCCGCTGCAGCGCGTGATGATGCGCGACTTCGAGACCCTCGCCGCGGACGACCAGCTCCTGCGGGCGGTGCAGGTCACCCTGGGCAGCAGCCAGCGGGACTTCCCCGTGCTGGAGGACGGGCGGCTGGTCGGCGTCCTGCGCCAGGACGACATGATCCGCGGCCTGCACGAGACCGGCCCGGGCGCCCGGGTGCGCGACGCCATGCAGACCGACATCCGCACCGCCCATCCCGGGGAGATGGTCGAGACGGTCTTCCAGCGGCTGGGCGAGTGCAACTGCCGGACGCTGCCGGTGACCGACGTGCACGATCACGTGGTGGGACTGGTCACCATGGAGCACCTCGGGGAGTTCCTGCGCATTCAGGCCGCGCTGCGCCGCTGACCGGGTCCGGTGCCCTTGGCCGGGGTGACCGTGCCCGAGCGCTCGAGCAGCCAGACCGCCGCGCCGCCGGCGAGGATGAGCGCGAACTGGCCCCAGGTGGCCGGGAGGGCCAGGTCGGGCAGGCGCCACGCGTACTCGCTGACGTTCTCCAGATCCGCGCCGGTCAGCTTCCAGGGCCAGATGATCAGCAGGGAGCCCAGGATGAAGCCGGTCAGGAGGGCGATGGTCAGATCCCGGTGGCGCCGGAAGAGCCAGGAGATCAGCCGCGCGAAGCTCACCAGGCCCAGTCCGGCGCCCAGTGCCACCCAGAGCAGCACCATCAGGCGGGCCTCGCCGATGGCGTCGAGCACCAGCTTGTAGTTCCCGAGCAGCAGCATCACGTAGGAGCCCGAGAGGCCGGGCAGGATCATGCTCACCACCGCGGCCACGCCGCAGAGCACCAGGTAGACGGGGTGGGGGTTGGGCGCGGCCGGTGGCAACAGGGCGATGCCCACGGCGATGACCAGCCCCGTCAGGAACGACCCCACCACCGCGGCGCGCCAGTGCTGGACCGTGATGCCCACGAACCAGACCGATCCCAGGATGAGCCCGAAGAAGAACGCCCACGTCTCCACCGGATGGCGCTCCAGCGACCAGCTCAGCGCCCGCGCCAGGCTCACCAGGCTGACGGCCACGCCGGCCCCGAGCGCCACCAGGAAGCGCAGGTCCACGCGGGTGGCCAGGTCGCGCCAGAGCCCGCGGCGCGCCATGCGCACCGCCACCAGGTCGAAGCCTCGCAGGGCGTCGATGAGGCGCTGGTAGATGCCGGCCACGAGCGCCACGGTGCCGCCGGAGACGCCGGGGATCACGTTGGCCGCCCCCATGGCCAGGCCCTTGATGAAGTGGATGAGGTCGGTGCGCATGGAGCCGTCCCGGGCTGAGGGTGCTGGCCGCCGGGTTCCGGACGCCGGCGGACGGGCGCGGAGCAGAGAATAACCCCAC
>JAASSM010000026.1 GCA_021767885.1 bacterium
GACACCATCCCCTACCGCGGCAACGCGAAGAACATCCTGACCGTGGGCGCGGTGTTCGACGTGCCGGGCGGCTGGACCGTGCCCGCCGACGTGCAGGCCAGCGCCTTCACCGGCTGGGGCCCCACCGACGACGGCCGCATCAAGCCCGACCTGGTGGCCAACGGCGTGACCCTCTACAGCCCGCTCGCCGGCTCGGACACCGAGTACGGCAGCTACTCGGGCACCAGCATGTCCGCCCCGAGCGTCACCGGCTCGCTGAACCTGATCCTCCAGCAGTACCGGACGTTGCAGGGCGACGCGCCGCTGGCCAGCACCCTGAAGGCCGTGGCCCTGCACACCGCCAGCGAGGCGGGCCCCGGCTGGGGACCGGACTACATGTTCGGCTGGGGGCTGCTGAACACCGCCGGGGCCGCCCTGCTGGTGGCCGACCACGCCGACGGCGGGGCGCGGATCGTCGAGGGCTCGCTGGCGCCGGGCGCCACCGAGGAGCTCCTGATGTATCACGCCGGCAGCGGCAAGCTGAAGGTCACCGTGGCCTGGACCGACCCCGCCGGCGAGCCGCCGGCCTGGTCGCTCGATCCCCCGGACCCGGTGCTGGTGCACGACCTCGAGCTCCGCGTCGAGCGGGTCGAGGACGGCACGGTGTTCCTGCCCTGGGTGCTCGATCCGGCCAATCCCGCGCTGGCCGCCACCACGGGAGTGAACTTCCGCGACAACGTGGAGCAGGTCGACGCCACCGGGGCCGGCTCCGGACTCTACCGCGTGACGGTGAGCCACGCCGGGACGCTCGCCGGCCCCCAGGCGTACTCGCTGGTGCAGACGGGCCTGCAGCCGGTGCCCACCGGCGCGCCGGACGTGGCGCGAGCCCCCGGGACGCGGCTGCTGGGCGCGGCGCCCAACCCCTTCAACCCACGCACCGAGGTGGCGCTCGCGGTGGCGCGCGGCGGCCCGGCCCGGGTGGAGGTCTTCGACACGCGCGGCCGCCGGGTGGCCGTCCTGCACGACGGGTCGCTTGCCGCCGGTGAGCACCGCCTGGCCTGGGATGGCCGCGACCAGGCTGGCCAGCCCGCGGCCGCGGGCGTCTACCTGGTGCGCCTGCGCGCCGCCGGGAGCACCGACGTGCTGCGCATCGCCCTGGTCAAGTGATCCGCCGCCGCCCCGGTGGCGGAATTGACGCCACCGCGGGGCGGTCCTATCATGCCCGCTGAACGGTTCGCGGCGCCCCGCCCGGGGCGCCGCTGGTTTCCACCGCCCCCTCGATCCCTGCGCCCGACCCAAGGAGGAGCCATGAAGATCGCGGTCTGCGTCAAGCAGGTGCCCGATTCCGAGACCCGGATCAACCTGTCCGGTCCGGTCCCCGAGCTCGATCGCTCGAACTTCACCATGGTCATCAACCCGTACGACCAGTTCGCCGTGGAAGAGGCCGTCCAGATCAAGGAGCGGCTCGGCGAGGGCGAGGTCACCGTGGTGACCGTCGGCCCCGAGTCCGGCGTGCGCGAGATGCTCAAGAAGGACTGCCTGGCCGTGGGCTGCGACAAGGCCGTCATCATCGACGACCCCGCCCTCGGCGGCGCCGACCCCTTCGCCACCGCCCAGGCGCTGGCCGCCGCGCTGAAGCGCGAGTCCCACGACCTGGTGCTCTTCGGCATCAAGGCCATCGACGACGACGCCAGCCAGGTGGGCGTGATGTGCGCCGAGCTGCTGGGCCTGCCCCACGTCGGCTACATCGGCAAGCTGGAGCTCGGCGACGGCCAGCTCACCGCGCATCGCGAGATCGAGGGCGGCATCGAGGTGGTCCAGAGCTCCACGCCCTGTGTCCTGACCTGCGGCAAGGGGCTGAACGAGCCCCGCCTGCCCAGCCTGCCCAACATCATGAAGGCCGGCATGAAGCCGGTGGAGGTGCTGGACTGCGCCGGCCTGGGGATCGAGGCCCCGCAGGCGCTCACCGAGGTCAAGCAGTACGCGCCGCCGCCGCCGCGCGGAGAGTGCAAGATGATCGACGCCGAGGATCCGGCCGCTGCCGCTCGCGAGCTGGCGCGTGCCCTGCACGAGGACGCCAAGGTCATCTGACCGGCTGCCCAGGAGGAACGTCATGCCCAATATCGCCGTGTTCATCGAGCAGCGCGCCGGCCAGATCAAGACCGTGGCCTGGCAGACGCTGGCCGCCGCCCGCAGCCTGGCCGACGCCCAGGGGGGCGAGGTCTGGGGCGTGCACCTGCACGCCGGCAGCTGCAACGTCGACGCCGACGCCGGCAAGTACGGCGCCCACAAGGTCTTCACCGCCGAGGCGCCAGAGTTCGAGAGGTACGACAGCGAGCTCTGGACCCAGGCCCTGGTGGCCTTCGTCCAGGAGCAGAAGCCGGACGTCCTGCTCCTCGGCGCCACCGCCCTGGGCAAGGACCTGGCCCCGCGCCTGGCCGCCCGGCTGCAGGCCGCCTGCATCAGCGACGCCGTGGAGCTGCGCTGGGAGGACGGCCTGGTGGCCCGCCGCCCGGTCTTCGCCGGCAAGTGCTTCGCGGACGTGGCGCCGCGGTCGGAGCTGGCCATCGTCGGCATCCGGCCCAACGCCTTCCCGCCCACCGAGGTGGGCGGCACCGCCGAGGCCGTGAGCTTCCGTCCGGCGCTGGACGCCGGCGCCGCCAGGGCCCGGGTCACGGCCGAGGAGACCGCCGCCGCCGGCGCCGTGTCGCTCACCGAGGCGGAGATCGTGGTCTCCGGCGGCCGCGGCCTGAAGGGGCCCGAGAACTACGTGCTCATCGAGAAGCTGGCCGATGCCTTCGGGGCGGCCGCGGGCGCCAGCCGCGCCATCGTCGATGCCGGCTGGGTGGATTACAGCCACCAGGTGGGACAGACCGGCAAGACGGTCTCGCCGAACCTCTACGTGGCCTGCGGCATCTCCGGCGCCATCCAGCACCTGGCGGGCATGAGCTCGAGCAAGTGCATCGTGGCGATCAACAAGGACGCCAATGCGCCGATCTTCAAGGTGGCCGACTATGGCATCGCCGGCGACCTGTTCGAGATCCTGCCCACGCTGACGGAGGCCGTCCAGGAGGTGCGCAAGGGCTGACGGCGACCCCGGTCGGCCCGCACCCGGATTCCGGAACCAGGACGAGGGGCCGCCCCGCACGGGACGGCCCCTTCGTGTGTCCGGTGGCGGCCACGGGCCCGGGCCCGCCGCCGCTCCTCACTGACGCTGCAGGAGCGACCAGACGTCCGACATGTCCAGGCCCGCCTTTTCCGCCTTCACGGCATGGCTGTAGGCGCCCATGTAGTCCTCGCGGTGGGCGCTGGCCACCGCCAGCCAGCGGTGGGCGGCGGGGTGGTCGTCGTCGAGGTCCAGGGCCGCCCGGGCCGAGGCCAGGGCGTCGGCGTACTCGCCGACACGGCAGAGCAGTCCCGCGCGGTCGGCGTGGGCATCGGCGAGACGCGGTTCCAGGGCCAGGGCCCGATCCAGGGCCGCCAGGGCCGCCTGGATCTGCTGCTGACCCTCGAGCGCCGCGGCGAGGGCCGCGTACAGGCGCGCCGACTCCTCCTCGGCGAGGAACTCGCGGCAACGTCTCTCGGCCGCGCGCAGGTGGCCGGCGGCCACCAGGCAGTGCACCAGCCGCTCGCGGGCGGCGACGGCCCGGGCATCGGCCGCCAGGGCGGCCTCGTAGCGCTCGGCGGCCGAATCCAGCCAGCCGAGCTCGAGATAGACGTCGCCCAGCTGCAGGTGCGCGGGCGCGTAGCTCGGCTCCATGGTGAGGGCTTCCTCGGCGGCGGTGGCGGCATCGTTGAGGCGGCCGAGGCCCCGGTAGACCTCCGCCAGCATGGTGAGCATCTCGGGGGAGCCGGGCGAGCGGTCCAGGCCCTCCTCGAGGATCTCCGCGGCCTCGGCGAGATCGCCGGCCTGCAGGGGGACGGCGGCCGCGCGCAGGTAGTTGGTGGCCGCCTGGGCGCCCAGCGAATGGTCGGTTGCGGCCAGGGACGGACCGGCGGCCAGGCCGCAGACCAGGGGCAGGGCGAAGAAGGCGAGGCAACGGCAGGCGGTGCGCATCGTGCGTCTCCCCGGAGCGAGGCTGGGCGGGCGTTGTGCACGCCGCGGACGGGATCACCCCGGGAAGATCAAGAACCGTACCGGCTCAGACGGCGTCCGATGCGGCCGTCCCCTCGATGCGCTGCAGGGCGCCGGCCACGGCGAGGTCGGCATCGCGGACCAGCTCCTCGAGGATCTCGCGCAGGGGCTGCACCCTGTGGATCAGGCCCACCGACTGGCCGGCCATGAGGGAGCCGCGCTCGACGTTGCCCTCCACGGCGCCCTCGCGCAGGCTGCCCACCCAGTAGTGTTCCACCTCGTACTGGGCGTCCTGGCGGTTGATCTCGCCGCGCTCGAGGCGTCCGAGGAGTTCGAGCTGCAGCTTGCCGAACTGGTCCATGGCCGGATTGTTCAGCGCCCGGACCGCCACCACCGGCAGCTTGCTGCTGTACTGGGGAGTGGCGATGGCCTCGCGGGAGCGGGCCTTGATGAAGACCTCCTTGAAGCGCGGATGCGCCTGGCACTCCTCGGCCACCACGAAGCGGGTCCCCATCTGGGCCCCCGCGGCGCCCATCAGGCCGAGATGCCCCACCATGCCGCCGTGGGCGATGCCGCCGGCCACGAACACGGGAACGCGATCGGCGTACTCGAAGAGCACGTCCTGCAGGAGCACGGCCGTCGAGACGTGCCCGATGTGCCCGCCGGCCTCGGCCCCCTCGAGGATCAGGCCGTCGGCGCCGTAATCGATCATCCGGCGGGCGATGCTCGGATTGGACGCGAAGCAGAGGACCTTCGCGCCGCTGGCCTTGGCCTTCTCCACCTCGGTGCGGCGCGGGATGGACCCCGCGAAGACGATGTGGCTGAGGCCCACCTGGCAGAGGATCTCCAGGTGCGCGAGGTAGTTGGGCGCGATGGTGATGAGGTTGGCCGCGAACGGCCGGTCGGTGAGCTCCTGGGTCTTCTGGACCTCGGCCTCGAACAGGTCGGGCGGCATGTTGCCGGCGGCCAGGCTGCCGAAGGCGCCGAGGTTGCTCATGCGCGAGACCAGGTTGGCCTCGCTGATCCAGGTCATGGCGCCGCACATGATGGGCACCTCGCACCCGAGGAACTCCCGGCCGCGGGCGAAGATCCGCTCCAGACGCGGCGTGAGGGTGACCGGTCGCTCGCTGGTCATGCTGGCATCTCGCTTTCGCTGGGGTGGCACCGCGCCGGTGGCGGCCTCCCGACGTATTACCCGCTCCCGGCCTCGGCCGCAAGATCCTCCGTGCCGGGATAGTACTCGTCCACCGTGGGGAAGTCCGCCAGGCGTCGCTGCAGGGCCGTCTGCAGGAAGATGTCCACCCACCAGAACACGTCCTGCTTGCGGACGCCACGCCGCAGGGCGGTCATGCGCCGGGCGCGCTCCTGCGCGGGCATGGCCAGCGCCTGCCGGATGGCCTCGGCCATGCCGACGATGTCGTGGGGATTGAACAGCACCGCGTGGCGATGCATCTGCGCCGCCGCGCCGGCGAACTCGCTGAGCAGCAGCACGCCCTTGCGGTCCACCTGGCTGGCGCAGTACTCCTTGGCCACGAGGTTCATGCCGTCCTTCCACGGCGAGGCGATGAGCAGCTCGGCCGTCCGGTAGTAGGCCAGGAGCTCCTCGCGCTCGAGGCTGCGATAGAGGTAGTGCACGGGGATCCAGCCGGGCCGGGAGAACTCGCCGTTGATGCGGGCGCTGAGCCGCTCGATCTCCTGCTTGAGCCGGTCGTAATGGGGGATCTCCCAGCGGCTCGGCACCACCACCTGCACCAGCGAGACCTTCTCGCACAGTTCCGGGTGCTCCCGCAGCAGGTGGCGGAAGGCACGGAGCTTCTCCGGGATGCCCTTGGTGTAGTCGAGGCGGTCGACGCCCAGGATGATCTGCCGGTCGGGGTAGTTCTCGTGCAGGGACCAGGCGCGCTCGGCCACGGCGTCGGCGGAGGCGTCGCGGGCGAAGCCGCGGTAATCGATGCTGATGGGGAAGGCGCCCGCCAGGACCCGGCGCTCGCGGTCGCGCCGCCGGATCACCGTGCGGCCGCCCGTGGTGCGGACGGAGACCTCGTCGCCCATCATGATGCTCACGCAGCGCGCGAAGTGGCGCCGGTCTCGCTGGGTCTGGAAACCGACCAGGTCGAACTCCAGCAGATCCTCGATGATCTGACGCCGCCAGGGCAGCTTGAGGAAGACGTCGGCCGGCGGGAAGGGGATGTGCAGGAAGAAGGCCAGGCGCTGCTGGATGCCGCGCTCCCGCAGCTCGCGCGCCACGCGGATCAGGTGGTAGTCGTGGATCCAGACGAAGTCGTCCCTCTGCACGGCGCCGGCCACGGTATCGGCGAAGCGGGCGTTGATGCGGGAGTAGACGTCCCACGCCTCCGGCTCGAAGCGGCAGCGCGAGGTCATGTCGTGGAAGAGGGGCCACAGCACCTCGTTGGCGAAGACGCGGTAGAACTGCTGCTTCTCCTCGGCGTCCATGAACACCGGGACGAGGTCGTAGCCGAGCTGGCCCACCGCGCCGGAGATGGCCCGGCGCAGATCCTGGTCCGGCGGATCGGTGGTGCCGGGCCAGCCGACCCAGACCCCGCCGCGGTCGCGCAGCACGGGCGCCAGGGCGGTGACCAGACCGCCCGCGCCGGGCCGTACCTGCCAGCCGGATTCCTGCCGCTGCATCACCAGCGGCAAGCGATTCGAAACGATGAGCAACCGTCCGCCTTCGGCCATGACCGGGACCTCCTCCACGTCCGCTTCCGGGCCCGCCTGCCGATCCTCGCGAGCCCTGACGATTTCACAACTTACTCAAAATGAGTGACTTGGCAAACAGAGGCGGCCACCCCGCGGGATGGCCGCCCTGGTGCGCCGGACCTGCGTCGCCGGTCAGTCCGCGGTCTGCAGGTTGTCCGCGATCACCTCGGCGAGGTCGCGGACGGTGAGCTGGTCCTGCCGCTCGGTCTCCTTCACCGCATCCTCGAGCATGGTCAGGCAGAACGGGCAGCTGGCGCAGACCTCGCTGGCGCCGGTGGCCGCGGCCTCATCGATGCGGTGATGGTTGATGCGCGTGCCGAGGTCCTCCTCCATGAACATGCGCGCACCGCCCGCGCCGCAGCAGAAGCCCTCGCGGCGCGACCGCGGCATCTCCACCTGACGCAGGCCGCCCACGGCCCCGAGCACGTCGCGCGGCGCCGCGTACTCGCCGTTGTGACGCCCCATGTAGCAGCTGTCGTGGAAGGTGATGGCGTGCTCCGCCTCCGCGGCGACCTGCAGCCGCCCCTGCCGCAGCAGGTCGCGCAGGAGCTGGCTGTGATGCCACACCTCCACGCCCTCGAGGCCGAAGTCCGGGTACTCGTTCCTGATGGTGTTGAAGCCATGCGGACAGGCGGTGACCACCTTCTTGACGCCGTACTTCTGCAGGGCCTGGATGTTCTGCTGGGCCTGCATCTGGAAGAGGTACTCGTTGCCGGCCCGCCGGGTGACGTCGCCGCAGCAGCCCTCCTCCGTGCCCAGGATGGCGAAGTCCACCCCCGCGGCGCGCAGGCAGGCCACCAGCGCACGCTGCACCTGCTGGTTGCGCGCATCGAAGCTACCGGCACAGCCGACGAAGAGCAGCCACTCCGCCGAGCCCTTCTCCCGCAGCACGGGCACGTCGAGGCCCTCGCACCAGTCCTCGCGCGCCTGGGCGCTCACGTTCCACGGGTTGCTGTTGGTCTCCAGGCCGCGCATGGCGTTCTGGAGCGTCGCGGGCATGCGGGCCTCGGTCATGGCGAGATACCGGCGCTGGTCCACGATGTTGGGCACGTGGTCGATCTGGACCGGGCAGTGCGCCATGCAGTAGCCGCAGGTGGTGCAGCCCCAGAGCACCTCCTCCTCGATGATCCCGCCCGGCAGCGTGGGGCGCTCGATGGAGCCGGCCAGCGCCTTGACCTCGGCGTGGTTGCCCTTGCTCTTCAGCCGGCCCATGGCGGCCAGCTGATCGGTGATGGCGTAGACGTGGTCGCGCTCGTCGCAGATCAGCTCGCGCGGATGCAACGGCTTGCCGGTGGTGTAGGTGGGGCACCCGGTGTTGCAGCGGCCGCACTCGGTGCACGTGTACATGTCGAGGATCCGGCGCCAGCTGAAGTCCTCCACCTTGCCCACGCCGAAGCTCTCGGCGCCCTCTTCCATGAGCTTCTCCAGGTCCAGCTTCTCCAGCTTGCCCGAGGGGGTCAGACGCTCGGTGTAGACCGCCGGCAACGCGGTCAGCACGTGGAAATGCTTGCCGTGGGGGAGGTAATTGAGGAACGCCAGGACCAGCCCCACGTGGAGCCAGAAGTTCAGCCCGTGCCAGAAGTGGAGCGTACCCTCGCTCGCCCCGGCGAACAGCGGCACCAGCAGCGTGGAGACCCACGCCCAGCCCTCCTCCACGTGCTCGCCCGGGAGGGCGAACCTGGCCGCATCGCCGAGCAGGTCGGTGAGCATGAGCAGACCGATCCAGATGAGGATCAGGACGGCCTCGCCGCTGAACTTCAGCCGCTCCGGACGGGTGAAGAGGCGCCGCCCCAGCCCGTAGACCACGGCACCGAGCACCAGCAGTTCGAGCAGGTTGTGCACCGGCAGGTAGATCTCGTTGAGCACCGGGATGCGCCAGTCGGCGTCGAACCCGCGGATGATCAGGGTCAGGGTGCGGAAGGCCACCACCAGGAAGCCGGCGAAGATGATGGCGTGCATCCAGCCGGGGCCCTTCTCGTAGAGCAGCTTGCGCTGGCCGAAGCCCACCGCCAGGAGCGAGCGCAGCCGCTGGCCGGCATGGTCGAGGCGATCCTCCGGCTGCGCCGCGCGCATCACGTCGATGCGCCGGATCATGGTGGCGGTGAACAGGGCCAGGGCGGCGGCGAGCAGGATGAGCATGGCGAAGGGACCCATGAAGACCTCCGGGGCGGGCGTCCTAGGCGGGAGCATCCACTATACCATGCACCGCGCGGCCAGGAAGGGCAAAGGCGACCTCGGGCAGGACGGGCGACGGCGGCGGGCGCGCGGCTGGCGGCCGCGCAGCTCGCGCTCGGGCGAGCGCGGCGACCGCGCGGTGGCGGATCAGCCCGTGGCCGTCGCGGCCAGCTGCACCCGCGAGGACTCGGCCAGGAGGGCCCGACAGACGGCCAGTCCCGCCGGATCGACCGCCAGCACCGCCTCCGCCGGCGCGGTCTCCAGCGGGGCGATGCGCCCCGCGTGGCGGGTGCCGGCCTGCTGGAAGGCCGCCACGCCGAGGACGTAGAAGCCGCCGTCCTCCCGGAGCCAGGGCAGGTCGGGCTCCGCCTCGCCCAGATGGGGCGGCCGGGCCGGATCGAAGTACGGGACCAGTCCCATGGGCGATCGCTGCCAGAGCAGGGCGGACTCGCGATGGCAGCTGAACACGCAGTCCGCGCCCTCGCGTCGCGCCAGCGCCACGGCCGCCGCCAGCCGCCCCGGGCCGATCAACGGCAGCAGGGGATCGAGCGTCAGCACGCGATCGGGCGCGGGGTCGGCGGCGAGGGCGTGGCGGACGGCATCCTCGAGGCGGTCGCCCGCCCCCTCGCGCACCAGGACCTCGGCGC
>JAASSM010000027.1 GCA_021767885.1 bacterium
ATGAGCGGGCAACTCCGCAGCAGAAGGGCGGGCCGTCCAGGCCCGCCCTTCGCGAGGACATGCGCGCTCATGGGGTCACCCCGGCCGGGGGCGCCCCCGCCGCCTACTGCGTGATCTCCGGCGCGTGCCCCGGGATGAGATCCCCGTGGTACGTGGTCACGTCCAGCATGGAGATGGCGATGAAGAGCGTCACGAAGGCCACGGCGCCCAGCAGGACGATCCGGTAGAACGGCCTGTCCCAGCGCAGGTGCATGAAGATCTCCGCCACCAGGACGCCCTTCACCAGCGCGATCAGCAGCGCGATGATGAGGTTGCCGCGCGCGCCGAGGTCCACGGCGGTCACCGCCACGGTGGCGACGGTCAGGCCGATGAGGGCCACGAACACCCCGGCCAGCAGCCAGAGCGGGACGGGGTGCGGATGCAGCTGGCCGCCGCCGGGCTCGTCGTAGACGGTGCCGGTGTCCTTGGGGTCGAGAGGGCCGGTCTCGTGCATGGTGGTGCTCCGTGCGTCGCTGGCTGCCCGGCCGATCAGTGGATCAGGTAGAGCAGCGGGAAGAGGAAGATCCAGATCAGGTCCACCAGGTGCCAGTACAGGCCCCCGAGGTCCACGGCCGTGTAGTTCTGGGCGCCGAAGTCGCCGGCGATGGCGCGCTTCAGCAGCCAGCCGATGACCACCATGCCGGCGATCACGTGGATCCCGTGCAGGCCGGTCATCACGAAGTAGATGCCGAAGAAGATGTGCAGGTTGCGGGGGATGCCGCCGGGGTCCTGGCCGTGCTCGACGGTGATGGCGGCGGCGCGGGCGAGATCGTCGCGGACCTCGGCGCCGCCAGCAGGAGCCTCGTCGCGAGCCATGGCGGCCGCGGCGGCCTCCTCGCCCACCTCGGCGGCGGCCTGCTCCACGGCGCCGGATTCGCCGGGCGCCGCCTCGCCATGGCCGGCCTCGCCGTGGGGCGTCTCGCCGTGTCCGGCGTCACCGTGCCCGTGGCCGCCGGCGTCCTTCTTGGTGGCCACGTAGTGGCGCACCTGCTCGTAGTCGAAGTTCTGGCCCCAGTAGATGCCGTGCTTCCACTTGTCGGTGTACTCGATGGACTTGACGCCCAGGAAGCCGAAGGCGCACAGCAGGGTGATGGCCAGCAGGCCGATCAGCAGCTGGCGCTGGCCCAGCATGGCCGCGCGCACGGCCCAGGCCATGGTGAACGAGGAGAACAGCAGGATGATGGTGTTCAGCGCGCCCAGGTTCTTGTCCAGCAGCGTGTCGGCGAACAGGAAGATCTCCGGGTGCTTGGCCCGGTAGATGGCGTAGGCGCAGAACAGCCCGCCGAACATGAGGACCTCGGTGACGAGGAAGATCCACATGCCCAGCTTGTGGCTCTCGTACTGCTGGGACTGGGTGTCGAAGTACGGCGCGAGCCGGTGCTTGCCCTCGTAGCGCGGGGTGGCGGAGGCGCTCATGTGGTGGCTGGCTCCTTCGGGTCATGCGTCCGGTGGTCGGTGCCCAGGACGTAGGCCTGCTCCTCGTCGCTCCAGCGCAGGGCGCTGAAGTCGTAGGGGTCGCTGAGGTAGAGGGAGCCGGCGAAGTTGTGGTGGATGGGCGGCGAGGCGGCCTGCCACTCGAGGGTGGCGCCGCCCCAGGGGTTCACCGGCGCGCGGCGGCCGGCGATGAGGCTGTGGATCAGGTTGCCCGCGGCGATGAACAGGCCGATGGCCAGGATGTAGCTGCCGATGGTGGAGATCTGGTGGTAGATCTCGAACTCCGGCGGGTAGTTGAAGTAGCGCCGCGGCATGCCCTTGGCGCCCATGACGAACTGGGCGAAGAACGTGGCGTTGAAGCCGAAGAACACCATCAGCGCGCCGATGTTGCCCCACTTCTGGGAGAACAGCTTGCCGAACATCTTGGGCCACCAGTGATAGATGCCGGCCAGGAAGGCGATCATGGTGCCGCCCATCATGGTGTAGTGGAAGTGGGCCACCACGAAGTAGGTGTCGTGCAGGTGCACGTCGGTGGCCAGGGTGGCCAGGAAGAGGCCCGTCAGGCCGCCGATCCCGAAGAGGAAGATGAAGATCAGGGCGTAGACCATGGGCACGTCCAGCTTGATGGAGCCGCGGTACATGGTGCTCAGCCAGTTGAAGACCTTCACGGCCGAGGGGATGGAGACCGAGAAGGTGAGCGCCGAGAACACCACCGTCGCCAGCTCGCTCTGGCCGCTGAGGAACATGTGGTGGCCCCAGACCAGGAAGCTGAAGATGGCGATGGCGATGCTGGAGTAGGCGACGGCCTTGTAACCGAAGATGCTCTTGCGGCTGAAGATGGAGATGACCTCGGAGATCACGCCCATGGCCGGCAGGATCATGATGTAGACGGCCGGATGGCTGTAGAACCAGAAGAAGTGCTGGAAGAGCACCGGGTCGCCGCCGAGGGCGGGATCGAAGATGCCGATGCCCAGGGCCCGCTCGGCGATCAGCAGCAGCACGGTGATGGCCAGCACGGGGGTGGCCAGGACCTGGATGATGGCCGTGGCGTACAGCGCCCAGAGCATCAACGGCATGCGGAACCAGCCCATGCCCGCCGGCCGCATCTTGTGCACGGTGACGATGAAGTTGATGCCGGTGAAGATGCTGCTGAAGCCCAGCACGAACACCGACAGCGTGACCATGATCACCGCGCCGTTGGTGGTGGTGGAGTAGGGCGTGTAGAAGGTCCAGCCGGTGTCCACGCCGCCCAGCAGGATGGAGGCGACGGCCATCAGGGAGCCGATGAAGTAGACGTGCAGGCTGGCCAGGTTCAGCCTGGGCAGCGCCACGTCCTTGGCGCCGAGCATCAGCGGCAGCACGAAGTTGCCCAGCGCCGCGGGGATCCCCGGGATGATGAACAGGAAGGTCATGATGGCGCCGTGCAGGGTGAACGCCCGGTTGTAGTCGTCGGCGTTCATGATGGTCTGCGTGGGCGTCAGCAGCTCGGTGCGCACCAGCAGCGCGAAGATGCCGCCGAGCAGGAAGGAGAAGAGGATGGTCGCCAGGTACATCACGGCGATGCGCTTGTGGTCCAGCGTGAAGATCCAGGAGCGGATCCCCTTCTCGCAGTCGAGGTAGTTGCCGCCGTGGTCGTGGTCGGCGTCGCCGGCCAGCCGGCCGGCGGTGGTCGTGCCCGTGCTCATGCTATCGCTCCTCCGCGGCGGTGGAACTGGCGTCCGGTGCGCCGTCGCTGGCGGGGTCGGCCTCGCCTCCTGGCGACGCGCCGGCGTCCGACTGCGGTCCGCCGTCGTCGCCGTGACTCGAGATGGACTTCAGGTAGGCGATGATGGCGGTGATCTCCTGGTCCTTGAGCTTGCCCGCGTAGGTGGGCATCACCGGCTCGTAGCCGGCCACGATGTCGGCCATGGGCTCGAGGATGGACTGGCGGATGTAGTTCTCGTCGGCGGTGACCTCGCCGCCGCCGCGCAGGGCCACCGCGTGGCCGTAGAGCTCGCGGAACGTGGGGCCCACGTTGGCCGAGCCGTCCAGGCTGTGGCACTGCACGCAGCCCTTGCGCTGGACCAGCATCTCGCCGGCCTCGGCCGGGGGCATGGTGTCCAGCAGGTTGCTGGCCTTCTCCAGCCACACCTCGAACATGCCCGGCTCGTGCACCGTCACCACCGAGAGCATGTCCGAGTGGCCGGTGCCGCAGTACTCGGTGCACAGCAGGGGGTAGGTGCCGGGCTCATGGGCCTCGAACCAGGTCTTGGTGTAGCGGCCGGGGACCACGTCCTTCTTCACGCGGAAGGCGGGGACCCACAGCGAGTGGATCACGTCCTCGCTGGTCATCACCAGCTGGACCGGCGTGTCCACCGGGACGTGAAGCTCGTCGCTCACGTATCCGTTGGGATAGGTGAAGAACCAGTTCCACTTCTGCCCGATGACGCTGATCTCGTACGCGTTGCGCGGGGGCGTGGCGATGTTCATGAAGCTCTTGAAGCCCACCACGAACAGCGCGATGGAGACGATCACCGGGATCGCCGTCCAGATCACCTCGAGCGCCAGGTTGTGGTTGGGCGCCTCCTCGGCGGCCTGATCCGCCCGCCGCCGGCGGTAGCGGATGACGAACCACGTCATCAGGCCGACGATGATGGCGAAGAAGAAGACCGACAGCCAGTAGATGATGTAGAAGACCGTGTCGACCTCGCCGGCCTTGCTGGAAGCCTGCTCCGGCATCCAGAACGAGTCCGGCAACTGGGCGAGGAACGGCCTCAGCGCGGCCAGCACGGGGGCCGCGGCAGTGGGCAGGAAGGCGTTCAAGAGAGCGTACTCCTCGGGGTGGCGACGGTTCCGGGTCCGTCGAAAACTGGTCTTGAATATCGACCCAAAAAGTCGGGATAGCAACCCCTCGCCGGGGGATTCGCGAGCCGGAACGGACCGGGCGATCGGGGCGCGCCACAGCCGGCCGGCGGCCGACCACGGACGACCGGTCAGGCGCTCCCGCGCGACCGCTTCTCGCGCACCCGCAAGCCCAGGATCAGCCCGCCGATCACCAGCACGGTGATCGCGCCGCCGGCCTTCATGATGTTGCGGGCCACCGGCCCGTAGCGGCCGGACTCGTGGTCGTACTGGAAGCAGAAGAGCAGGAACCGGTCGAGGCTGCTGCCGGTCTTGCCGTCGGCGGCCTCCACCAGCGAGAGCTTCAGCGTGCGCGGGTCGAACTGGATGCCGTAGAGGTAGCGCATCACCTGGCCGTCGGGCGAGAGGATCACCAGCACCGCGGCATGGGCGTACTCCTGGCGCTGCTCGTTCCACTCGAACCCGAAGCCCACCGCCTCGGTGAGCTGCCGGATCTGGTCCTCGCGGCCGGTGAGCCAGTGCCAGCCCTGGGCCGCGGCCGGGCGCTCGTACGCCTTCAGGTACTTCTGCTTGTTGATCTTCGAGAGCGTGGGGGTCTCGGTGTGGTCGATGCTCACCGAGAGGATGCGGAACTCCTCGCCGGCGGTGTGGTCCATCTCGCGCAGGGCGTCCACCAGGCCGTTGGAGACCAGGCCGCAGAGCATGGGGCAGCTCATGTAGCCCAGGTTGAGGATCACCGGCCGGGCGCCGTCGAAGTACTTCGCCAGGGTCACCTTCTGGCCATTGGCGTCCTCGAACTGCAGATCCAGCGGGACCTGGTTCTCCAGCTTCTCGGTGACGCCCACGTTCTCCAGCTCGTCGGGGAGCGGCTCGCCGCGGAGCTCGCCGCCAGCGAGGTCGTCCTGGGCGGCGGTGGGCGCCGCCAGCGCGAGGGCCACGAGGCCCAGCGTCAGCAGGCGGGTCACGGTGGTCATGGCATGTCCTCTCCGGTGGCGACGCCCGGCCCGGCCCGGCCTCCGCCGGCCGTGATCCCGGCTTCCCGCGATCCCGCCCCGGCGATCCCGGCCCTCTGCGTATCTAGAGTCCCTCGCGGACCACCAGTTCCATGGCGCGCTCGATGGGGATGGCGGCCTTGCCGGCGTCCTTGTCCAGCATGCGGTAGCTGTGGAGCTTCTCCTGCTGGTCGGCCACGGCGGAGGCCAGGGCCTCGCTGCGCGGCTCGATGACCTTGCGGATGTATTCGTCGTGCTGGGCCTTGTAGAACCAGCCCTCCACCAGCAGCACGAGGACGAAGGTCAGCACCACCAGGAGGATCCCGATGGTGGTGATCATGCCGCTGTCGATGTTCTCCCTGGCCGCGGCCATGGTCGGCGTCCTTTCGCGAATGTCGGCTCGATCAGGCGTTCTCGAACATGAGCGACTCGGACAGGCGCGGGTCGCCCGCGGGGATCAGGCTCGCGCGGCTCGCCAGCCGGGCCAGCAGGGCCACCCAGAGGCCGCCCACGGCGAGGAAGGTGAGCAGATCCATCACGCCCAGGGAGACATGATCGGGGCTGAAGACCGGCATCGCTACCCAGTAGAGATTGAAGTACTGCATGATGAAGATCCACACCGCCCAGAACGCCAGCAGGGCCTTGTTGCGCTTGGCGAAGCGCGAGATCAGGCCCGCGAACGGGATCACGAAGGCGCCCACCGCGAGGATCAGGCCCAGGGTGCGCCAGCCGCCCTGGGAGCGGATCAGGTACCAGGCCGTCTCCTCGGGGATGTTGGCGTACCAGATGAGCATGTACTGGCTGAAGGCGATGTAGGCCCAGAAGAACGTGAAGGCGAACATGAGCTTGCCGTAGTCGTGGAAGTGCTCCATGGAGATGAGGTTCTCCAGGCGGCCGCTCCGCTGCAGACCCATGGTGACCAGGGTGAGCACGGCATAGAAGGTGACGAACCCGCCGGCGAAGTAGTAGACGCCGAAGATGGTACTGAACCACACCGGATCGAGGGTCATCAGCAGGTCGATGCTGGCGAAGGTGCAGGTCAGGGCGAAGAGGACGATCGCCGGGCCCGAGACGTTGGTCATCTTCAGGGTCAGGGCGGTGTCGTGGGTCTCGTCCTGCTTGCGGCTGGTGCGCCAGAAATACACCGCGAGCGCGGTCCAGACCACGAAGTAGATCACCCAGCGGATCAGGAAGAACGGCGTGTTCAGGTACGGCGCCTTGTGGGCCGCCAGCTCCGGCGTCAGGTGGTGGGGGTGGTCGCTGGCCCACTCGTAGATCTGGGGGATGTTCAGCAGGATGGGCAGCAGCCCCACCGCCATGAACGGCAGGGCCATGGCGCCCACCTCGGCCAGCCGGCGGATCACCACCGACCACGAGGCCTGCGTCACGAACTGGATGGGGATGAAGATGAGCGCGCCCAGGCTGATGCTCAGGAAGAAGGCGAAGCTCACCAGCCAGCTGAAGGAGAAGTGGCGCAGGTGATCGCCCTCGCTCAGGCCCAGCGCCAGGGCGCCGGCCAGGGCGAGCAGGCCCACCGCCAGGCCGAGACGGAAGAGCCGGGTGCCGAGGGGGCCCATCTCGGTGAGCGTGTCGGAGATCTTGGGGAGCCTGGGTTCGGTCACGGGTCGTCTCTCCTGGTTTCGGCGTCAGCGTCCGGAAGCGTGGTCGCCGGGACGGCGGCGGGTGCGCGGCCCGTCGGGGCGGCGCGCCGGCGCGCCGGCTCAGCGCAGGTTGCGGCGATGCTCCTCGGGCACGTCCTCGAGGTCGGCGTTGCGGGCGCGCTGCAGGGCGCGCACGTAGGCCACGATGGCCCAGCGGTCCTCCGGCGCGATCTGGTGGCCGTAGGCCGGCATGTTGCGGATGCCGTTGGTGATGGAGTTGTAGATGTGGCCGTGGGGGCGCTCGACCACCGCCTGGGAGGCCAGGTCGGTGGGGGGCGTCCAGGTGCCCTGCTCCAGCTTCTCGGCCCGCAGGTGGGTGATGCCGTCGCCGGCGCCGCCCAGGCCGTGGCAGGTGGCGCAGTGGATGTCGTAGCGCTCCTGGCCGCGGGCGAGCAGGGCCTCGGTCACCGGCACCGGGAACGCCGCGGTGTAGGAGCTGTCGGGGTCGAGGCCGCGGTAGTAGCGCGCGTCGTCGCGCAGCAGGCCCCGGGCCACGGTGCCCTCGGGCCAGGGGCGGGCGGCGAGGCCGTCGTCGAAGAAGGCGTTGACCGTCTGGGCCTTGAACTTGGGCTGGGTGTCCATGTCCGGGATGATCTGGATGCGGGTCGACTCCTTGGTGGGGTCGTTCCAGTTCTTCACGATGCAGGCCATGGGCACCAGCGAGAGCGAGACCAGGATCAGGCCGATGAAGATCAGCGGTCGGGGCAGGTTCGGCATCTCAGTCCTCCGCCTGGTCGTGGACCTCTTCCACGGCCAGGCCGCCGAGCGACTCGAGGAGCGCCCGGGTCTGCTCGCGGTCGAACCGCGGGTCGTCCTTCTCGATGACGATGAAGAAGCGGTCGGCGGTGGCCCGCGCGAACCGCTCGCTGCTGAACAGCGGGTGGTGCAGGCGCGGCAGGCCGTTCAGGCCCCACATGCCGAAGAAGGTGGCCAGCGCGCTGAACAGCACCGTCAGCTCGAAGGTCACCGGCACCGCGGCCTGCCAGGCGAAGAGCGGCTTGCCGCTGATGATGATGGGGTAGTCGTGGGCGTTCATCCACCAGATCATCAGCAGCGCCAGGGTCATGCCCGTCAGGCCGCCGGCGAGGATGATCCAGGGCAGGCGCGTGCCGCGGATGCCCATGGCGGCGTCCATGCCGTGGATGGGGAACGGGGTGTGGGCGTCCCAGCGCCGGTAGCCGGCGTCGCGCACCCTGGCGCAGCCAGCCACCAGGGCGTGGGGGTCGTCGAACTCGGCCAGCAGGCCGTGGAAGCGGGGATCGTTCTGGCTCACGGCCGCACCTCCTTGCCCATGGGACCGTGGTCGCCGCGGGGGATGTCTCCGTGGTAGTCGCCCACCGGGTGGGCGGGGCCGCCGTGCACGCTCGCCGCCGGCATCACCGTCTTGACCTCCGCCATGGCCACCATGGGCAGGAAGCGGATGAACAGCAGGACCAGCGTGAAGAAGAGGCCGAAGCTGCCCAGGAAGGTGAGGATGTCCACCACCGTGGGCTCGTAGTACTGCCAGCTCGAGGGCAGGAAGTCCCGGCTCAGCGAGGTGACGGTGATCACGAAGCGCTCGAACCACATGCCGATGTTCACGAAGATGTAGATGATCCACATGGCCGGCAGCGAGTGGCGGATCCGCTTGAACCAGAAGAGCTGCGGCGAGATCACGTTGCAGGTCACCATGATCCAGTAGGCCCAGGCGTAGGGGCCGAAGGCGCGGTTGACGAACGCGAAGCTCTCGTTGGGGTTGCCGCCGTACCAGGCGATGAAGAACTCCATGGCGTAGGCGTAGCCCACCATGCTGCCCGTCGCCAGGATGATCTTGTTCATGTTGTCGAGGTGGTGCCTGGTGATGAAGTGCTTCAGGCCGAACCACTGCCGCGCCGGCACCAGCAGGGTGCCCACCATGGCGAAGCCGGAGAACACGGCGCCGGCCACGAAGTAGGGCGGGAAGATGGTGGTGTGCCAGCCGGGCAGGTTGCTCACCGCGAAGTCGAACGACACCACCGAGTGCACCGACAGCACCAGGGGCGTGGCCAGGCCGGCCAGGATCAGGTACGCCTTCTCGAAGCGGTGCCAGTGGCGGTGGCTGCCGCGCCAGCCGATGGCGAAGACGCCATAGGCGAGCTTGCGCCACTTGCCCCTGGCCCGATCGCGCAGGGTGGCCAGGTCCGGCACCATGCCCGTGTACCAGAACAGCAGCGAGACCGTGGCGTAGGTGCCCACGGCGAAGACGTCCCACAGCAGCGGACTGCGGAACTGCGGCCACATGGCCTGGTAGTTGGGCAGCGGGAAGAGCCAGTGCACCAGCCAGACGCGGCCCACGTGCACCGCGGGGAAGATGCCCGCGCAGACCACCGCGAAGATGGTCATGGCCTCGGCGAAGCGGTTGATGGACGTGCGCCACTTCTGCCGCAGCAGGAAGAGGATCGCCGAGATCAGAGTCCCGGCGTGACCGATGCCGACCCAGAACACGAAGTTCACGATCGCCCAACCCCAGCCCACGGGGTTGTTCAGACCCCATACCCCCACGCCGCGGAAGATC
>JAASSM010000028.1 GCA_021767885.1 bacterium
CTGTAGTTCAGTCCCTTCCAGCTGGTCACGCGGGCGCCGCGCTCGGCGAGGGTGATCTCGTAGCGCGGCGTGCGGACGGTGACCAGATCCTCCACGGCATCGCCGCCCACCGGCTCGAGATGGTCCTCGACGGTCCGCTCGCGGTCCGGCGCGTCGGTGGTGGCCGCGCCGGGAACCGCGTCGTCGCCGGCCAGGGCATCCCGATCCCGATCGGCCAGCGGGCGCGCCGCGTCCGCGGCGCCGGTCTGACCGGACTCGACCTGCTCGCGGTCCGCCTCGGCGGCGGCCGGGGGGGACCCGGCCGGACGCTCGGCGTCACGCCGCATGAGCTCCGAGAAGCCCATGATCACCAGGAACATCAGGACGAAGGCCAGCAGCGTGCGACGATCCATCGCGTCAATCTCCGGGGTTCTCGGGAACGGGGTCGAGGCCTCCGGGATGCCAGGGATGACAGCGGAGGATGCGATGCAGCGCCAGGCGTCCGCCGCGCCACAGACCGTGGCGCCGCAGGCTCTCGGCGGCGTAGAGCGAGCAGGAGGGATGAAAGCGGCAGACGGCCGGCAGGAAGGGTGAGAGCCACCGGCGATAGATCTGGATCAACGCGTAGGGCAAGCGCCACATGTCCGTTGCAGCCCGGCGGCTGACGACCCTGCACGGGGGCAGGGGAGCCGGCCAGGGGCCTGTTCCTCTCGCAGCTAGGCGTCGGCCGGCGTCCCGGGCTCCCCGTCGGGAGCGGACGCGGGCGGGGCATCCAGCAAACGGGCGAGCTCCTCGCTCACCTCGGGCAGCCGGGCTCCGACCATGCGGGTGCGGGCCACGGTCACCACCCAGAGCCCTTCAGCGGCGCCGGGGTCGGCCAGGTGCCGCTCACGGATGGCGGCGACGGCGCCGGCGGGCTTCTCGATACGTTCGCGGATCGCCTCGCGCAGCAGACGCTTGGCGCGGTTGCGGGTGACGGCTCCGCCCACCTTCCGGCTGGCCACGACGGCCCGGGCGAGATCCGCACCAGGGTACAGATAAAGCACGAAGAGGCGTCCCACTCGCTTGACGCCCTCTCCGTACACGCGTGTGAATTCTCGTGAACCGCTCAGGGAACGCCAGCCGTGGCGATCCCGACGCCCGGGTCTCAAGCGGACAGGCGCTTGCGGCCCTTGGCGCGGCGGCGCTTCAGCACGAGCCGGCCGGCACGCGTCGACATCCGCTTGCGGAAGCCGTGCTTGTGGGCCCGCTTCGTGTTGCTCGGTTGAAAAGTCCGCTTCACGGCTGGTCTCTCCTTCTTGGCGTCACGTCCAATTCAGCCGCAGAAGATTAAGTGCGACCCCGGTTACTGTCAAGATTTTCCCGGAGTTATCCTCATGGGCGGACCGAGGGCGCTCGCCGGCGCTCCGGCCGGGGCCCGGAGCGCCCGGCCCCGTCGGCAAGCTACGCGCGATCAGTAGCCTGCGTGTCAACAGGAGGTTACGGTGGCCTGGAGCGTCGTCTCCGAAAAACTGCTTGCTGGCCCCCGGGGTGCGTGATAGGTTCCCCACCGCCGACGAAAACTCCCCGACCGAGAGGGAAGGTTATCCACAGAATCGACGTTCCTGGGGATAACTTTCGAGATTTTGGCGAACAGATCCGGTAACTGAAATCTGGAAAACGAGTTATGAGGTATACAGGCCGGACGGTCGCCCACGTCCCGTCCGTTCTTATCCTCATCGGGAGCAATCTTGGAAGCAGCGGCGACGGATCCCCTGGACAACTACTGGCCCGAGATCCTCGGTGTCGTGCGCCGGAAGGTGCAGCAGCAGACCTACGATACCTGGTTCCTTCCCCTGGAGCCGGTCGGCGACAAGACAGATTACAGGGTTTCCGTACCCAACCTCTTCTTCCTCGACTGGTTCAGCGAGCACCACCTGCCCATCCTGAACGAGTCCGCCTCCCTGTACTTCGGCCACAGCGTGGATTTCCAGCTCGAGGTGCGTCCCGAGACCGATGCCGGCGAGGAGGAGCTGTTCCGGCCCGAGCTCTCCCTCGCCCCCGCGGTGGATCCCGACCAGGTGATGGCCGAGGACCCGGATCCCGCCCCGTCGGCCGGCGAGACCGCCGCGCGAGCCAACCTCAATCCCGACTACACCTTCGACAGCTTCGTGGTCAGTGGAAGTACGGACCTGGCGTACGCCGCCACCTCCGCCGTGGCCAAGCAGCCGGGCACCTACTACAACCCCCTGTTCATCCACGGCGGCGTGGGTCTGGGCAAGACCCACCTGCTGCACGCCATCGGCAACGCCATCGCCGACGGCCGGCCCGGGGCCCGGATCTGCTACCTGACCGGCGAGCGCTTCATGAACGAGCTCATCGCCAGCATCCAGGACCGGACCACCCACGCCTTCAAGTCCAAGTACCGCAGCATGGACGTGCTGCTCATCGACGACGTGGCCTTCATCGCCGGCAAGGAGACCACCCAGGAGGAGTTCTTCCACACGTTCAATGCCCTGCACGACGACCGGAAGCAGATCGTCCTGGCCAGCGACCGGCCGCCGAAGGAGATCACCACCCTCGAGGAGCGCCTGCGCTCGCGCTTCGAATGGGGGCTGATCGTGGACATCCAGCCGCCCAACCTGGAGACGCGCATCGCCATCCTCCAGCGCAAGGTGGCCAACAACAACATCCTCATCGCCGACGATGTGATCACCTACATCGCCGAGAACATCACCGACAACGTGCGCAAGCTCGAGGGGGCGCTGATCCGCTTGCTGGCGTTCGCCAGTCTGATGCGCAAGGAGATTTCCCTGGAGTTGGCTTCCGAGGTTCTCTCCTCCTACTTCGAAGGAAACTCCGCCGGACCGGTGCGGATCGCCGATGTCATCGAGGTGGTTGCCAGTCACTTCGGTTTCACCGTCGATCAGCTCAAGTCCAAGCGACGCACCCAGGACCTGGCCCGGGCGCGTCAGACGGCGATGCACCTCGCCCGTGAGTTGACCGGCGCCTCCCTCAACCAGATCGGCCGCGCCCATGGGGGGCGCGACCACTCCACCGTCGCCCACGCCTGCAACGTCATCGAGAAGCTCCGGCAGTCCGACCCCCGCACCAGGGGCCTGCTGAAGGAGCTGACCGAGAAGATCCGCAACGGGCGACGATCCTGACGCCCCCCGGGGCGTCGCTGTCCATCCCGACCCGCATGAGAGCCCCCGCTGGCCGCACCCGCCGGCGGGGGCTCATCTCGTCCCGTGCCGTCCGTCGCTCCCGGTCATGCCGGGCGGCCGCCCGGGCGCCGTCCGGGAAGGCGGATCCTCACCTGGAGACCCCGCGATCGGGCGTCATTTCCCGGGGACAGGTGGTGGACAACCCCGGGGAGCATCCTGCGGACAGCCCGTCGCTCGCCGGGGACGGTTCCGCACCCGCGGGTAACCCCGGCGGTGCTCACCCGGTTGTCCCCCGCACTATCCAAGCCCGGAACCGCGCTCAGCCCGGGCCAGCCCCCCGTCCACGGGCTTATCCCCACCATCCCCCGCCCCTTCTACATACCACGACCTTGTCGATCTCAAGAGAAGAAGAAGAGGAAGACGGGGGCGGGCAACGCGCTTGATAGGCTCGGAGCGATCGCCTATCATTCCGCCCTGCCCGATCCCCGGGTCACCGGAGCATCCCGTCCACCCTCAGCGGAGGCCGCCCGTGAAGTTCGAGATCCCGCAGGAAGAGCTGCAGAAGGCCCTGGACCTGGTGTCCGGCGTGGTGCCGAGCAAGACCACGCTGCCCATCCTCAAGAGCATCCTGGTCGAGGCCGGCGCCGATGGTCTGCGGTTCTCCGTGACCAACCTGGACATCTCCATGGTCACCGTCACCGACGCGGCGGAGATCGGCGCCGAGGGGCGGGCCGCCGTGCCGGCGGAGAAGTTCGTCAGCTTCGTGCGCAGCCTGGCGCCCGGCGTGGTCAAGGTGGCCCTGACCGGCGGCAAGCTCACCGTCCGCTCGGGCAAGGCCTCGCTCTCCGAGCAGGTCCAGAACGCCGAGGAGTACCCCAGCCTGCCGGCCCTGGCCGACGACAAGGCCCTCAAGGTGCCGGGCGACGTGATCACCGCCATGATCGCCGAGACGGCCTACGCCGTGAGCCGCGACGAGACCCGTCCGGCGCTCATGGGCATCCACTGGGAGGTGGCGCCCGAGGGGCTGACCATGGTGGCCACCGACGCCCATCGCCTGGCCCGCAGCCGCCGGCAGATCGACTGGGTCTGCGACCAGACCCGGGCGATGATCGTGGACACCGCCGGCCTGCGTCATCTCTCCCGCGTGGCGCCCCAGGCCGGGGAGGATGGCGAGATCGAGGTCTTCCTGGGCGAGAATCAGCTGAGCTTCCGGGCCGGCGGCACCATCCTGCACACCCGCCTGCTCGAGGGTCCGTTCCCGGACTACAACGCCGTGATCCCCAAGGACAACGACAAGCTGGTCACCGTGGACCGCGAGGCGCTGGCGCAGGCCATCCGCCGCGTGTCCATCACCGCCGATCGGGTCACCAGCCAGATCCGCCTGGGTCTGGAGAGCGAGCGCCTCGAGCTGACGGCCAAGGGCCAGGACGGCAGCCGGGCCGAGGACGAGATCGCCGTGGGCTACGCGGGCGATGCCATGGAGATCGGCTTCAACTACTCCTACCTGCTGGACATCCTGAAGAACGTCAAGACCGACACCGTCCAGTTCGCCCTGCGCGACGCCCAGAGCGCGGCGCTCATCGCCCCGGCCAGCGACGAGGGCGAGGCCGACCCCTCGCTGCTCTGCCTGCTGATGCCGCTGCGCCTGGCCGGCGACTAGGACGCCACCGGCCGGACCAGTCCCCCGGGGCCGCCGCGACCCGTTCGCAGCGGCCCCGCGCCGTGGGGGCCCCGGGATCGGCCGAGCCGAAGGACCGAGCGGTCGTGAAGATCCTCTCCGCACGCTGGACCGGATTCCGCAACCTGGCCGACCAGGAGGTGGCGTTCTCCCCGGGCGTGAACCTCCTGCTCGGCCAGAACGGCCAGGGCAAGACCAACGTGCTGGAGGCGCTGAACTTCCTGGCCCTCGGGCGCTCCCACCGGGGTGCGCGGTCCGAGGACCTGATCCGGTTCGGGAACGACGCCCTGCACGTGGCCCTGGCGGTGGCGGACGATGGCGGCCAGGAGCACCGCTTCGAGTTCGGCCTCGACCGCTCCGGGAGCCGGCGGCTGCGCCTCGATGGCGAGGTGATCGGCCGCCGGTCCGAGCTGGTGGGTCGTCTGGCCACCGTCTTCTTCTGGCCCGAGAGCGTGGAGCTGGTGCGGGGCGGTCCGGATCTGCGGCGCCGCTTCGCCGACCAGGGCCTCTCCGGCCTGGACGCGGGGTACCTGCGCTCGCTCGGCGCCTACCAGCGCGCCCTGCGACAGAAGTCCCACCTGCTGAAGGACCTGCGGCGCGGCCGGCGCTCCTTCGCCGCCGCGGAGCAGGAACTGGTGGCCTGGAATCGCGACCTCGCCCGGCACGCCGTGCCCCTGGGCCTCGGCCGGGCCGACTGGGCCGCCACCCTCGAGCCCTGGGCCGCCGCGGGCTACCGCGACCTCGCCGGCCAGGACCAGCCCCTCGCCTTCCGTTACCGGCCGCGGCTGGAGGCCCTGCGCCAGGCCCCGGGAGCCGACGGCGCACCCCGGTCCGCAGCCGCCGGCGAGGGCGCCGGCGAGGACGCCGGCGAGGTGCCCGACAAAGTGCATTTCCAGGCGGAAATCCTGGGGGAATTTGATTATATTGGGCCGGAAGAAGCACGGCGTGGCCGGCCTCTGACCGGCCTGCAGTTCGACGACTTCGACGTGCGACTCGGCGACCGGGACCTGCGGGTCTTCGGATCGCAGGGTGAGACCCGCACCGCCGCCATCGCGCTGATCCTGGCGCAGAGCGACGTGGTCTACCAGCGGCGGCGGGTGCGCCCCGTGCTCTTCCTCGACGACATCTTCAGCGAGCTCGACCGCGAGCGGGCGCGACGGCTCCAGGAGCGCTGTGCACGGGACCATCAGATCTTCATCGCCTCCGCCCGGGCCGACGACGTCGCGGGCTGGTCGCCGCAGGACCGCCGCCAGTGGCGAGTCGAGGACGGGAGACTGACGACGCTTCCATGAGCCGCAAGGACCGCAACCAGGGACCGGTCCGGCTGGACCGGATCCTCGACGGTGTGCTCGCCGACTGCGGGCTGTCCGATCGCCTCGCCGAGCGGACCCTGCTCGACGTGTGGCCCGAGATCGTGGGCGAGCGACTCTCCCGGCACGTGCGCGCGGTGGACCTGCGCGACGGCGTGCTGCTGCTGAGCGCCGATCACGGCGCCTGGCGTCAGGAGGTCACCCTCCTGCTGCCGCAGATCCAGGCCGGCTGCAACGCGCGGTTCGGCGAGGACACGGTCCGCGAGATCCGCTGGGCCCGACCGTGGACACGACGTCCGCGGACCGACAACCACGAGTGACGGAACGGAACACCGCATGAACGCCGCCGAAGGTTCCAAGCAGTACACCGCCCAGGGCATCCAGGTCCTCAAGGGTCTGGAGGCCGTGCGCAAGCGCCCCGCCATGTACATCGGGGACACCGGGCTGAGGGGTCTGCACCACCTGGTCTACGAGGTGGTGGACAACTCCATCGACGAGGCCATGGCCGGCTACTGCGACCGCATCACGGTCAGCCTGCTGCCCGGCGACGCCGTGCAGGTGACCGACAACGGCCGCGGCATCCCCGTGGACATCCACAAGACCGAGGGCAAGCCGGCGCTCGAGGTGGTCATGACCAGCCTGCACGCCGGCGGCAAGTTCGACAAGGGCAGCTACAAGGTGTCCGGCGGACTGCACGGCGTGGGTGTCAGCTGCGTCAACGCCCTCTCGACGCAGCTGGTGGCCACGGTCCATCGCGACGGCAAGGTCTACCGCCAGTCCTACGCCCGCGGCATCCCCGAGGGCACCGTGGACGTGGTGGGAGAGACGCCCGGCCCGGAGACCGGCACCATCGTCTGGTTCCAGCCGGACCCGGAGATCTTCCCCGAGCGGGAGTACAACTTCGAGACCCTGCGGGCGCGCCTGCGCGAGCTGGCGTTCCTCAACCGCGGCATCCACATCGTCCTGCGGGACGAGCGCGCGGAGAAGCCGCGCGAGGAGATCTACCACTACGAGGGCGGCATCGTGGAGTTCGTCCAGTGGCTCAACGAGGGCCGCAGCGTGGTCTGCCCGGAGCCGGTGTACATCGAGGGCGAGCGCGACGGCGTGCAGATCGAGATCGCCCTGAACTACAACGACGGCTACGCGGAGAACCTCTTCACCTTCGCCAACAACATCAACACCACCGAGGGCGGCAGCCATCTCTCCGGCTTCCGGTCCGCCCTGACGCGCACGCTCAACGTCTACGCCGCCTCCGAGAACCTCTTCAAGAAGGACATGAAGGCGCTCAGCGGCGAGGACGTCCGCGAGGGGCTCACCGCGGTGATCGCCGTGAAGATCCCCGAGCCCCAGTTCGAGGGCCAGACCAAGACCAAGCTGGGCAACACCGAGGTCAAGGGTCAGGTGGAGGCCCTGGTCAACACCACCCTGTCCACCTACCTGGGCGAGCATCCCCGCGAGGCGCGGGCCATCGTGGGCAAGTGCATCTCCGCGGCGCAGAGCCGCGAGGCGGCCCGCCGCGCGCGGGAGCTGGTGCGGCGCAAGAGCAGCCTGGATTCCGGCTCGCTGCCCGGCAAGCTGGCCGACTGCTCCAGCCGCGACCCCGCCGAGTGCGAGCTCTACCTGGTGGAGGGCGACTCGGCCGGCGGCTCGGCCAAGCAGGGCCGCGACCGACGCTTCCAGGCCATCCTCCCGCTGAAGGGCAAGATCCTCAACGTGGAGAAGGCGCGCCTGGACAAGATGCTGGGCAACGAGGAGATCAAGACCATCATCACCGCGCTGGGCACCGGCGTGGGCGAGGAGGTCTTCGACATCGCGCGCCTGCGCTACCACAAGATCATCATCATGACCGATGCCGACGTGGACGGCGCGCACATCCGGACGCTCATCCTCACGCTCTTCTTCCGGCAGTTCCGGCAGATCATCGAGGGCGGCCACATGTTCATCGCCGAGCCGCCCCTCTACCGGCTGAAGAAGGGCAAGACCGAGATCTACGCCCACACCGAGATCGACAAGGAGCGCATCCTCGAGGACCTCGGCGGCGAGAAGGGCGTCTACGTCCAGCGCTACAAGGGCCTCGGCGAGATGAACCCGGACCAGCTCTGGGAGACCACCATGAACCCGGACACCCGCACGCTGACGCGGGTGACCCTGGCCGACGCCGCCAGCGCGGACCACATCTTCCGCATCCTCATGGGCGACGAGGTGGAGCCCCGGCGGCGGTTCATCGAGGAGAACGCCGCCTCGGTGGATCTCGACGATCTGGACATCTAGCGGACCGGCGCGGCCCGCCTCCGCGGCCGCGCGACCGGACGCGATCACCCGGCCCCATGGTGGGCCGGACAGCGGTGAGGCAATCGCTTGAGCGACGAACGCGACGACATCCAGCGCAACGAGGACGAGCAGGATCTGCCCGGCGGTCCCGGCCTGCCCGATGATCCGGACACCGGCCCCACGGTGAACGGCGAGACCATCATCGACGCGGGCATCGAGGACAAGATGAAGACCTCGTACCTCGAGTACTCCATGTCGGTGATCATCTCGCGCGCCCTGCCCGACGTGCGCGACGGACTGAAGCCGGTGCACCGGCGCGTGCTGACGGCCATGAACGACCTCGGTCTGCAGCCCGGCAAGCCGTACCGCAAGTCCGCCAAGATCACCGGTGACACCACCGGCAACTACCATCCGCACGGCACCGCCGCGGTGTACGACACGCTGGTGCGCCTGGCGCAGGACTTCTCCATGCGCTATCCGCTGGTCGATGGCCAGGGCAACTTCGGCTCCGTCGACGGCGATTCGGCCGCGGCCGAGCGGTACACCGAGGCCCGCCTGACCCGGTTCTCCACCGAGCTGATGCAGGACCTCGACAAGGAGACCGTCGACTTCGTCCCCAACTACGACGGCTCGCGCACCATGCCGGCGGTGATGCCCTCGCGCGTGCCCAACCTGCTGGTCAACGGCGCCGACGGCATCGCCGTGGGCATGGCCACCAAGATCCCGCCCCACAACCTGGGCGAGATCTGCGAGGGGCTGCTCGCGCTCCTGGAGAACCCCGCGCTCGAGCCCGCCGATCTGCTGCAGCACGTCGAGGGCCCGGACTTCCCCACCGGCGGGATCATCCACGGCCGCAAGGGCATCTACGACTACGTGACCACCGGCCGCGGCCGCGTGGTGGTGCGCGCCAGGACCGAGACCGAGATCGAGGACAACGGGCGCGCCAAGATCATCGTCACCGAGATCCCCTACCA
>JAASSM010000029.1 GCA_021767885.1 bacterium
CAGCGGCGCGTTGAAGAACTCGGGGAAGACGCAGAAGTCGGAGCGGTAGCCGGAGATCGCATCGACGAAGAACTCGATCTGACCGAGGAGATCGTCCACCGAGGTGGTCGGGCGCATCTGCCACTGCACCAGCCCGAGGCGCACCACGCTCTTCCTGGCATCCACCAGCCTGGGCGGCGAACGGCGGTAGGAGATGTTGGTCCACTCCAGGAGCGTCGCGTTGCCGCGTGAGCGGGTGTCCTCGGGGTTGTAACCCTCGAGCACGCTCTGGACCTGGAAATCGTTGTTGAGCTGGAAGGTCAGGATCGGGTCGTGGAGATCGCGGTGGCGGACCTTCTCGATGTACTCCTCGGGCGTCATCTCCGCGGCGTGGCGGTGGTAGTTGGGGATCCGCCCGCCGGCGATGATGGCCCGGTAGTTGTGCTCGCGGCAGAGTTCCTTGCGGGCGTCGTAGAGCCGGCGGCCGAGCCGGAAATCGCGGTACTCGGGATGGACGAAGACGTCGAGACCGTAGAGCGCGTCGCCATCGGGCTGATGGATCACCTCGCGCTCGCCCGCCAGCAGCTCGTCGTAGGTGTGCACGTCGATGAAGCGGCGGTAATCCACCCGGACGGTGAGGGCCGCGGCCACCAGCTCGCCATTGTTCTCGATGCCGAACTGCGCCTCCGGGAAGCGCCGCACCAGGCTCGCGATCACCGGGCGCGGCCAGGCGCCGTCGAGATCCGGATACACCCGCTCCATCAGCGCCTGGAGCTGGGGGTAATCGGCGAGGGTGAGATTCCGCAGGCGGATGCTGTGCGGCGCTTCGGGGGTTCGGTCGTTCATCCGCTCAAGGTAGCCAGCGTGGGCGCCAACTTCCAGTCGGCTGGGTTGCGACCGCGGCCTAGAAGTCGATGCTCAGCCCGTATGCGGTGATGAGGTCGTTCCGGTCGGGCTCGATACCGTCGGCGTCGGGCTTGGGGTCGGTGTTGTGGTCCCAGGTGAGCGAGGCGTCGAAGTCGAGGTCGCCCCAGAGCTCGAAGGTCAGGGCGACGAAGACGCGGTGCAGCGTGGTGGCGTCCGCGCCCAGGATGGGGCGGATGCTGTACTCGGCCTCGAGTTCCACGGTCTCGCTCAGGTCGGTCTCCAGCGTGGAGCCCACCATGATGGTCCCGTTGTCCACGGACGCGTCCTCGCCCGCCTGCACCGAGACGTAGCGGGTGTTCTGGTAGCCACCGCCGGCGTAGAGCCACCAGTCGGTCTCCGCGCGGAGCAGGTAATAGCCGAAGCCGGCGCTCAGGCCCGTCCGCAGGTCGATGTTCTGGTAGGAATCGGTGAAGACCTCGGCCGCCAGCGGCGTGACGAACAGCTTGCGCGAGAGGTAGAGGCTGTAGTTGCCGCTGCCACGGTGGTTGTTCACCGTCTCGACACCATCGGTGCGGCCGAAGTTCCCGCGGTAGTTCAGGACCAGGCGGGTGGCCGTGGTCTCCCGCGTGACGTCCATCCGCGAGGTGAAATCCGACTGGTCGGTGTTGCCCGAGCGGATGACCAGGCTCGCGTTCACCGTCGCGGACCAGTAGTTGGCCTCGGTCAGCTCGCCCACGAGGATGGCATGGACCTGCGTGGCGGGGATCTCCCGGACCTCCTCGCCGGCGGCGACGCGCAGGCTCCCGTCGCGGAGCTCGGTCTCGCCGGTGAGCGCCGCGCCGTCGCGGGTCGCCACCGAGAGCACGCGTGGCGAATGGAGTGCGGCGATGTCGGTCCAGTCGATCTGCACGACGTCCAGTTCCTCGCTGTCGAACGCGAGGACCTCGTCGCGCATGAGGACGATCTCCCCGCGGAGCCACTCGCCGGAGCTCAGCTGTACCCAGTCCAGCGTGTCGTCCGGGGCGGCGGGTGACGGGGGGCTCGCGGCGCGAGCGGACAGCGAGCCGGCGGCCAGCATCACGGCGAGGAGGGCGGCGGCCGCGATCGGGGGCGACGGTGGGCCTGATCCGGGGGGCATCGTGCTCTGCTCCTGGTCCTGGGACGGCACCGGCGCCGGATGCGGCGGCGGATCGACGGGTACGCGGCCCGGCATCCGTTCGGGACGCGAGGTCGATGGGGATCTCCAGATGGCTAGGGCCAACGTCCAGGATTGTCAACGGAGCGCCTCGCGCCGGCGAGGACGCGCCGCTTCCGGGAGCTCGTCGCGATTGCACCCCGTCGGCCCCTGGGGTACGCTCCCCGCGCCACCCTCACCGGAGGTCGTGACCCATGCTCGCTCGCCATCGGCAGGATGCCGCCCGTTCCGGGCCCCGGCGCAAGAGACGGACCGTGATGTCCGGCGTGCTGCTGCTCCTGCTCGCGGGGCCGGCCGCCGCCCAGATCGACGTGGACCGCGAGCGGCCATGCTGCGAGCTCGACGATCCCCGCGTCCTCTGGATCGGCGACGCGCCGACGCTCACGTTCGCCGAGATCGCCGCGCACGCGGCCCCCATCCTCTGGTTCTCGCCCGACGAGCCGCTCCTGCGCGGCCTGCAGCGGCCACAGCAGATCGACATCCCCATGGCATTCCCCTTCCAGGAGGATCCCGGTGGCCCGGTGGTCTACTACCGCGTCCGCGAGATCGCGCAGGGGTCGCAGACGGGGCCGGCCGTCACCCCCGATCCCGCCGATCGCGGAGATGCGACCGTCCACCTGGATCGCGTGACCGCCCTGGACCTGGACTTCTTCTTCTACTACCCCTCCGAGGAGGGACTCGGCGGCCACGTCCACGACGTCGAGGCGCTGGAGATCAAGCTGGTGGTCCTGCGGCAGCCGCGTTGCGAGGAGTGCCGCTACGGCCTGGCGCTCATCCATGCCAACGCCCTCGCGCATGGCCTGTCCTGGTACGACAACACCCTCGAGACCGACACCGACACCGTCTTCCCGCTGACCATCCTGGTGGAGGAGGGCAAGCACGCAAGCTGCACCGACAAGAACGGGGACGGCTACTACACCCCGGGCTACGACGTGAACAGGCGGGTCAACGACGCCTGGGGCGTCCGCGACGTCATGCGGACGGGCGCCCTGTTCACGGGGGGCTTCGAGAGCTGGCTGGCCAAGGTCCGCCGGCCCCGTGATCGGGTCCTGCCGCCGCTGCCCGCCGACAGCCGGGCGCGTCACGTGGTGCAGACCATCGAGCGGGAGACGGGGCTGGACTACCCGCGCTACGAGTTGCGACCCTATCCGCACCTCGCCGAGGCACGTGCGCACGATGACCCCTCGATCATCCGCTTCGTGGACAAGGGACACGACGACTGGCCCTCCGTCCACCAGGAGCTGGCCATCGAGGACCTGGCCAGCTGGGCCAGCATCGAGGACTTCACCGAGTCCTTCTCCATCGCCGCGCGCTTCGATGACGACTTCGGCATCTCGGCGGTGTTCCCGTTGCTGATCCTGCGGAACTTCAACGATCCCGTGTCCGGTGGCTGGCTGGTCAATCGCATCTATCTCAAGGACGAGGATTTCCGGGACTTCGGCTACAACATCATCTACACCTCGTCCGCCTCGCGCTGGATCGACGGCTACTTCTCGGTGGGCCTGGAGGTGGATCGCGAGCCGGACGGGCTGGGAGGCGAGGTCAAGCGGACCGCCTTCGCCACCGAGACCGGGTTCAAGTTCCGCGGGAACGTGGCCCACAGTCCGGTCAGCTTCCTGTCGAAGTTGACGAACTTCTGGGGCGTCCGCGTCGGCGTCCGCTACAAGGGCTACAAGCAGTTCAACGAGATCGGCTACGTGGTCGAGGTGGGCGCCGGCTCGTTCTGACGAGCCGGCGGCCGTGACTCGCGGGCGGTCCGGGATGGGGGCGCAGCAGATGGTCGTTGGTTCCCGAGGGAGGTGCGCGCGCGGCGCGGCGGTGGCGCTTCTGGGACTCGCCCTGATGGCGGCCGACCCGGCGCCGGCCCAGGCGCCGGCGGCCAGCGCTCCGGACTCCTCGACGACGCCGACCGCCCCGCGCCCCTACCCCACCGGCGAGATCGCCACCGAGAGCGATGTCCTGCAGCGGCTGCTGCGCGCGGTCGCGCGGGAGGTGGATCCTGATCCGCCGGTGGCGGACGTGCTCGCCGGTCTGCCGGCCCGGGCCGACCGCGTCGCGCGCGAGCGCCGGGTCACCGAGCGCCACCTCACGGTCCAGCTTCCCGAGCCGATCCATCGCGAGCAGCGCCACCGCTGGGACCGGCTCATCGCCGCGCTCGACCGCGATGCCGCCACCCTCGCCGATCACGTCGCCCGCCTCGAGGATCTCCGCGATCAGCTGGGCGAGCTGCAGGTGCGCTGGCGTCTGACACGCGATCACGTGCTCGCCGTGGCGGCGCCCGCGGTGACCGTGGACGCGGTCCACGCCAATCTCCAGGCCATCGCCGCGACGACGCGACGCCTGGTGGGCCAACGCGACCTGGTCCTCGCCGGGCAGGCGGACCTGGCCGAATCGCGGCGGACGGCCGCCCGCGAGCGGGCTCGCGTGGACGACTGGCTGCGGCAACACGCGAACCGGATGCTCGACACCCGGCAGGCGCCCCTGTGGCGGGCGCTGGATCAGCAGCTCGCCGACCCCTCCCTGGGGGACCGCCTGGAACTGCTGGCCGGGGCCTATGCGGAGATGCTGCGTGGTCAGCGCGTGGACTGGGGGGTGCAGATCGCGGTCCGGGTCGCCCTGCTGGTCCTGCTGGTCCTGCTGGCCCGGCGCCTGGGGACGCGGGTCCGGGACCGGGCGGCGGTGGATCCCGAGCTCGAGTCCGCCGCGCACTTGCTCCGGCGACCGCTGGCCACGGCGACCCTGGTCTTCGTGATGGGCATGATCCTGATCGATCCGCTCGCCACGCGCCTGGTCACCGAGGTCCTGGTGATCGTGGTCCTGGTGCCCTTGCTCGGTCTCGTCTCCCGGGTCACGGCACCGGCGCTGCGCCGCTGGATCTATGCCGCAGCCGGCCTCTACCTGCTGTGGCGCCTCGCCGGCCTGGCGCCGGCGGACATGCTGCTGCCCCGCCTCCTGCTGCTGGGGCTGGGGCTGGCGGCGCTGGCGGCGACGCTCGGGTTCCGGCGCGCACTGCTGCCAGAGGATGCGGCGCAGGGCCGCGGCGCCGGTGCGTGGCTCCTCGACCGCGACGACCTGCGCCATCGCGTGGTTCCGCCCGGCCTGACCGCCGCCGCTGTCCTGATGCTGGCCGCCGTCGTGGCCAACCTGCTGGGCTATGCGGGGCCAGCGAGGATCCTGACCCGCGGCGTGGTCGTCGGGATCCAGCTCGCGATCCTGCTGCGGTTCCTGGTCCTGGTGCTGAACGGTCTCCTGGCCGTGGCCCTGCGGGGAGGGCTCGCCAGCCGATCGCGGATCCTCGCGCGGCATGGCGCGGCCGTCCGCGCGAGCCTGGTCCGGGCGCTCAGCCTGGCGAGCTGGGCCGTCTGGCTGGTGGCCGCCCTGCAGCTCTTCGGGATCTGGGAGCCGGTCTCCCGGTCGCTGGTGGCGATCCTCTTCGCCACGCTGAGCGTCCGCGACGTCAGCATCTCCCTCGCCGACGTGGTCGCCTTCCTCGGGGTGATCTGGCTGTCCTTCGTGGTCTCGCGGTGGCTGCGGGCGCTGCTGGACGTGGAATTCCTGCCGCGTCTGGCGCTGCCGCGCGGGGTCCCGAACACCATGTCCCGCGTCACCCACTACCTGGTCCTGTTCGTGGGCTTCATGCTCGCGGTGAACCTGGCAGGCTTCGACCTCGACCGCTTCACCCTGCTGATCGGGGCGTTCGGCGTGGGCATCGGCTTCGGTCTGCAGAACGTGGTCAACAACTTCATCTCGGGGCTGATCCTGCTCTTCGAACGGCCGGTCCAGGTGAGCGACCGGGTCCAGGTGGGCAGCATGCTCGGCTTCATCGAGCACATCGGGATCCGGGCCAGCGTGATCCGGACCTTCGAGGGCGCCGAGGTGATCGTGCCCAACGGCCAGCTGATCTCCGACGTGGTGACCAACTGGACGCTGAGCGATCGCATGCGCCGGATCGACATCGCCGTGGGCGTGACCTACGGGACCGATCCGCAGCGCGTCCTGACGATCCTGCGCGACGTCGCCGCCGCGCATCCGGACGTCCTGTCCCATCCCGAGCCATCGGTCCTGTTCGTGGCGTTCGGCGAGAGTTCGCTCGACTTCTCGCTCCGGGCCTGGACCCCGGACTACGAGGAGTTCCTGCGCGTGGGCAGCGAGCTGCGCGTCCAGGTCTGGCATGCCCTCAAGGACGCGGGCATCGAGATCCCCTTCCCGCAACGGGATCTGCACCTGCGCAGCGTCCCGCCGCTCCAGGCTCCGCCCGCGGACCCGGCGCCCGGCGCCGCGGAGGGGGACTGAGCGCCGCCCTCGTGCCGCGCACGGACCCGGTGGCGCGGCCTCGCGCCGCCCGGTCTCCGGGCAGCCCCCGGCCGCCGGCGACCCGATTGAACACGAGAACTCGATGTGATACCATGCGCCATCACACCCCGCCCCGCATCCTGCCCGCCCCATATCTCGAAAGCGAGCCCGCCATGTGACCGGCCCGAATCCTGGAGGCGTATCATGATCTCGTCCCGCCTCGTATCCTGCCTGCTCGTCGCCCTCGTCTCCGTCCTCGCGACGATCCCTGCCGTTCCAGCCGACCGCTCCGATACCATGCCCGCACCTGGCGATCCCGGCGATCCGCGGTACCTGGAGAGCCGCGGCCGCCACGCCGGCCTCCTGGCCGCGCGCGAACTGGCTGCGCGCCGCGTCGACCCCCTGCAGGACCTCTATGACGCCACCCATTACACCCTCGACCTGGTGCTCGAGCCCGCCGAGCAGTCGCTCACCGCGACGGTGACCATGGAGGCCACCGTCACGGGCGCGTCCCTCGATCTGATCATCCTCGACCTGGTCGACCTCCTCGACGTGACCGCGGTGGCCGTGAACGGTGCGCCGGCGACCTTCGTGCACCAGGACGATCAGATCCGGGTCACGCCGCCGGCGCCCCTTTCGGGGGGAGAGGCATTCGCCGTGGCGGTGACCTACGCTGGCGACCCGAGCCTCGGCGGTCCGGCGTTCGCCTGGGCCGAGGTGGACGGCCAGCCGGCCATCTCGACGCTCAGCCAGGTCAACGGTGGCGCCCGCAGCTGGTGGCCGTGCAAGGACTGCAATCACGACAAGCCGGACGGCGTCGACCTCCTGGTCGACGTGCCGGAGGGGCTGATCGTCGCCAGCAACGGCGTCCTGCAGGGCGAGGAGACGGCTGGCGGGCGCACGGTGTTCCACTGGCGGGAGAGCCATCCGATCTGTCCCTACCTGGTCTCCCTGTCCATCCACCCCTTCGTCGTGTTCACCGACCACTACGTCACCGCGGCCGGCGACTCCATGCCGGTGGTCAACTTCGCCTACGCCGGCCAGGAGGACGCCGTCCGCCCGGTCTGGGGCCTGGCGCCCACGATGATCGCCGCCTATGCCGGCGACTTCGGGGAGTATCCCTTCCTCGACGAGAAGTACGGACACGCCCACTTCACCAGCAACTGGTGCATGGAGCACCAGACCTGCACCAGCATGTCCAACCTGTACGTCTTCGAGAACACGACCGCCCACGAGCTGTCGCACCAGTGGTGGGGCAACCTCGTCTCCTGCGCGACCTGGCATCACGTCTGGCTGAACGAGGGATTCGCCACCTGGTGCGAGGCCCGGTGGCAGGAGCTGGCGTACGGCCGCGATGCGTACGATCAGCTGATGACCTCCATCGCGTACACCGGGCCGGGCACGGTCTTCGTGGAGGATCCCGAGAACGAGGACCCCTTCGCCTACAACCTCAGCTACCTCAAGGGCGCGTGGGTGGTGCACATGCTGCGCTTCGTCCTTGGCGATGACGCGTTCTTCGACGGTCTGGCCCTCTACCGGGAGCGGTACGCCGACGCTGCGGCGACCACGGAGGATCTGCAGGCGGTGATGGAGGAGGTGTCCGGCGTGGACCTCGCTGCGTTCATGCAGCAGTGGGTCTACGGGGAGGGCTGCCCCCGGTACGAATGCGCCACCATGAAGACGGTGCTCGGCGACAGCACCCGCGTCCAGCTGCGCGTCGAGCAGGTCCAGATGCAGGAGGAGGGCTGGCCGCTGTTCGACTTCCCCATCGAGGTGTTCATCGACACCTTCGAGGGCGACGAGTTCTGGTTCGAGGTGGAGAACGTCGCGGCCGTGGAGAACTACAGCTTCATGGTGCCGGGCACGGCCATGTTCGTGCGCGTCAACAAGCGCCCCCGCATGCTCTGCGAGGTCAGCTACGTCACCGGAACCGTGGACGCCCCCGCGGCACCGCGGCTCCTGTCGCTGACCGCGTATCCCAATCCCTTCAACCCCCGCACGACGCTGCGGCTGGCGGTCCCCGACGACCAGGACGTCGTCCTGGCGATCTACGACGCCGCCGGCCGCCGCATCCGCACCCTGGTGTCGGACGTGATCGCGGCCGGGGAGCGAGAGGTCGCCTGGGACGGTCGCGATGACCAGGGCCGGGCCGTGGCCGCCGGGGTCTACGTCGCGCTGGCCGAGTCGGCGAGCGGTCGGGCCACCACGAGGTTGACGCTGATCCGGTGACCGGAAAGGGCCATGGGATCACTGGGCGTTCCCGGCATCCACGATGACGGGAACGCCCGTTCATGTGCTAGAATGAAGATCGCGCGCATTCAACGAGATCGTGGCGGGAGATCGTCGTGATCCCATCAGGAGGGAATGTCACCATGCGTATGGTCAGCGGACTGGTCATCATCTGTCTCGCCGCGGGGCTGGCCCAGGCCGAGATGCAGACCGACACCTTCACCGCCACGCCCGGGCTCGTGATCCCCGACTCGCCCGGCGGCCCGGGCACGCTCGTCACCTCGACCATGGACATCGCCTGCGACCGCTTCATCAGCGAGGTCCGCGTCTACATCGCCGTCTCGATCGACGACTGGGCGAGCGACCTGCGCATCTGGGTGACCTCGGCGTGGGGCACCGAGGTGGAGCTGTTCTTCATCTGCGAGGGGGGCGAACCGGCCACCGACCCGGCCGGCTGGTATCCGACGGACTTCACGCCGCACGAGGACATGAACCAGTGGCTGGACGAGGGCGCCGGCGGCACCTGGACCATCGCCGGCCAGGACTGGTCGCAGGGCGGCGGCGACTCGGTGATCACCGAGTGGCGCGTCGAGATCACCTACGACGACACCCTCCCGGTGGCCGCCACCACCTGGAGCGCCGTCAAGACCCTCTTCCACTAGCCGGCCCTGCCCGCGACAGCGACTCGCCGATCCCCGGCGAGCACCAGCCAGCCGGCGACGCGGTCCCCGGTCGGGGTGACCCCATGAGCGGGCAACTCCGCAGCAGAAGGGCGGG
>JAASSM010000030.1 GCA_021767885.1 bacterium
AGGCGGGAGGATAGCGGCAAGGAGGCGCCGGTGGCGGCCTGGACCGTCAGGGCGGTGCCCAGGTTGGCGTCCACGGCGACCAGACCGCCCGGCTGGACCAGCAGCTCCAGCGCGGTGGCCGGGGCGTCGGCCTCCACGTCCAGCGTCACCGACAGCTCCACGCGGGTGCCGGGAGCCAGGAGCCGGCCGGCCAGCGGGATCACGAGCTCGCCGTCACCGTAGATGGCGTCGTTCAGCAGGGGTGTGCCGTCCCAGTGGACCTGGAAGCCGTCGAGGACGGCGTCGGGGTCCAGTGGTTCGCGGGCGCCATCGAGGCAGACGATCCTCAGGGTGTCCATGCGGGCGGCGGCCGTACCGACGTCGCCCGGATGCTCCACCGACACGGTCAGGGCCGGCACGTCCCGGGCGCCCTGGGTGATCACCGGCGGCAGCAGTCCCGCGCCGCCGATCACCAGGTGCGATGCGACGGCCTCGATGGTCACCACCGGCCCCTGGGGCGGATCCGGCTCGTAGGCCACCGGCACGGCCGCACCCACGTTGGCGTCCCGGGCGTCGAAGCCCTCGGCCGGCTGGAGGCGCACCTGCACGGGGCCGAGAACCGGATGGTCTGCGACGAGGCCGAGTACTCGCAGGTCCACGGTACCCGCGCCCACCGGCACGGTGACCTGCGGCGAGAGCGTGAAGGTCACCACGCTGTCGCCCGGTGCGGAGAGGTTCTGGACCGCGTGGATCGCCAGCGGGCCCTGCACCGCCATCCGCGCGAGCCGGTCCGCGGCGTCGGTCAGGGGATGGCCCAGGGTGTCGGTGATCGCCACGGCGAACCCGCCCACGCGCACCTCGCTGCCCTGGTCCGGGCCGGTGGCCGCCAGCGCGAGTTCCAGCAGCGGCACGCCATCCTGGCCGGCGCCGGCCGGGCGTGGGTCCAGGGGGGCGGCCGTCACCTGCAGGCCGGTGGCCTGGGCGACGATGGTCCCGGCGGCCGAGCGCACCGGGAACTGGCCCTCGACCAGCGCGACCGTGCGCGGAGCGCCGCTGACGTGATCGCGCGCCACCAGGTCCTGCGGCCCCTCCAGGCCCACCCGGAAGCGCGGCACCTCGGTCTGATCGGCGATGTCCAGGCGCAGGCCCAGCGTGACCGGCTCGAAGGGCGTGACCACCACCGCCGGGTCGAGATCCAGCGTGAGGGTGGACCCGGTGGTCTCCAGGTCGGTGCGGTCGCAGTAGACGTTGATGCCCTCGTTGACCGTGACGCGCGAGAGCAGGGAGGCGGGCACCACCGGCTGGCCCTCGCCGTCGTCCAGGGTGACCACCAGGCGCTCGAGGCGCAGCTCCGCGCGCCCGGGTCCGCCCTCGTTGAGCAGGGTCAGCGTCAGCGGCACCACGCCGGTCTGGCCGCGGTTGATGGAGAAGGGCATGTTGGCCACCGGGTAGAGACCCAGATCCGCGGCCGGCGCGAGCACGGTGTGTGAGGCCGAGGCGGTCGCCAGCGAGCCGCGCGCCTGTCCGCCGACGGCGCCGGTGCCCTCGCAGCGGGCGGAGAGGACCACCGGTCCGGTGCTCTGACCGGCGAAGGTCCAGGTGAAGGTGCCCGAGGCGCCGGGGGCCAGGTCCAGGCTCGCCGGCTGGGCGTCCTGGACCAGGGTCAGGCTGCCATCGCCGGTGATGGCCACGTCCCGCGGCGTGATCCCCTCGATGGCCTCGCCACCCACGTTCTCCACGCTCATGGTGGCCGCGATGGTCATCTCGGTGGTGCTGCGGTCCGCCGCGAAGGCCACGCTCGAGAGCAGGGGCGCGGTGGAGATCAGCAGCGCGGTCGGGCTGACCACGGCGGCGTCGCGGGGGCCGTCGTTGGCGCTGGCCATCTGCAGGCCGTCGGCGGGGACGGCCAGCCGGACGGTGGCCGAGTCGGTGGGGGTCTGGGCCACGGTCAGGCCGGCGAAGAGGCGGCGGCCGCCGGCCGGGACGTCCAGGTCCAGGTCGAGGGCCACCCAGTCGGCGCCGATGCCGGCGAGGGCGGCGAGTTGCTGGTCGGTGGCCGGTTCGAAGATGCCGTCGCCGTCGGTGTCGTCCCAGAGGGCGAGCTGGGCGATGTCGTCCGTCCCGGCGCCGCCCTCGTTGCGCAGGCGCAGGTCGGACAGGACGTCGGCCTGCCAGCCGTTGCCCGGGATGGTCAGGTCCAGGGCCAGGACCGGGCCCTCGCCGGCGGTCAGGGAGACCGGTGGCACCGCCGGGCAGCGGATCTGCGCGGCGACCATGCCGTCCACCGGATGGCGGCCGCCGCTGCTCAGGGGCCAGTCGCCCACCAGGGCGGAGGGCTCCTCGAACGCGATGTCGCCGCTGGCGCCGACGGCCGCGGACAGGGTGTCGCCGTCGGCGGCGCCGAGGGTGTCCACGTGACCGGTGACGAACAGGTGCGCCACGGCGTCCGGAGCGAGCTGCCAGCGCATGCCGGTGAAGGTGGCCACACCGTCCTCGAAGGCCGTGGCGAGCAGGACGGGGTCGGTGGCGAGGTCGTCGAGGACGCCGTTGCCGTTGCCGTCGCGCCGGAGCGTCACCCGGGAGATCGCCCCGTCGCGGTCCGCCTGGTCGGCGCCGGGCGCGCCGCCGGTGAGGTTGCGGATGCGCAGCCGGGCGAGGGTGCGCGGCTGGTCGTAGAGGTTGCGGGCGAGCAGGTGCAGCAGCGGGACGTGGGCCTCGCCGGGCGCCACCTGGCGACCCAGGATGGTCGCGGTGGTCACGACCACCTTGTCGGTGGCGCTGATGGTCTGGGTGAAGGGGTTGCTCACCGGCGCGTCGACCGGGCCGTCGTTGCCGCTGGCCACACCGATGGCGGGATCGTCCCCGGCGGGCAGGCTCATCTGCACCGTGCCGCCGAGGGCGGCCTCGGCCACGTCCACGGTCACCATCACGCGCAGGCCCTCCGCCGGGATGGGGACTGCGAGGGCCGAGGCCTCGAAGCGCTGACCGCCGGTCCAGTAGAGCTCGCCGATGCGCGGATCGGCGGCGGGATCGAAGCGGCCGTCGCCGTCGTCGGTCCAGGCCTCCACGCGGGTGATCACGGTGCGCGGCGCGGCGCTGCCCAGGTTGACCACGTTGAGCCGGGTCAGCACGTCGGGCTGGCCGCCGTTGCCCGGGATGGTGACGTCCAGGGCCAGGTTCCGGGCCGAGCCCATCTGGAAGATGCCCTCGCCCACGGGGTGCGCGTCGATCTGGGCGGCGGTCATGCCGTCCACGGTGAGCGTGCCCGGCGCGGTGAGCGGCCATTCGGCCGCCACGGCGACCGTGTCGGCGAAGACCGCGCCGCCGTCCGCGAGCTGGGGCTGCAGGCGCAGCCCGTCCGGGGCGACGAGCTGGACCCCACCATGCAGGACCAGGTCCAGCGAGTCGCCCGCGGCCAGCTCCAGGCCCAGGGCGCCCAGGGCCAGGCGGCCGCCACTGAAGGCGCCCTCGGCCAGGAGCGTGCCGTCCGCGTCGTGCAGGGCCAGCTCGCGCCAGACGGCGTCCTGGGCGTCCTGGTCCATCACCCCGGTCAGGGCGTTGGAGAGGGTCAGGCTGTCCAGGGTGGCCGGCGCGCCGCCCCCGTTGTGCAGGCGCAGGTGCAGGACAGCGTCGGTGGGGCCGCCGGGGCGCAGCACGCGGTGCTCGGTGGCGAAGGGCACGGCCGCGATGCGCACCGGCACGGTGGCCGGGACCTGGAGGATGGCGCTGGCGGTGTCGTTGGCGGGGTCGGGATCGTTGCGGGTGGCCGCCACGGTCGCGGTCACCGGCAGGGTGGCGCCGGCCTGATCGGCCCCCACGGCGGCCAGGATCTCCAGGGCGACGGTCTGGCCGGCGGGGACGTCGGCGAGCGACCAGACGCCGGCATCGCCATCCCAGCTTCCCGCGCCGGCCTGGGCGGCGACCAGGTCCAGGCCCACCGGCAGGGTGGGCGTGACCGCCGCGGCAGGTGCCGTCGCGGGACCGGCGTTGGTGACCGCGATGGTGACCGAGAGCGTGTCCCCGGACAGAGGCGTGGGCGACGACGCGGCCATGGCGACGCCGAGGTCGGCGCTGGGGATCGCGAGCGCCAGCGCGGTGGCGTTGTCGGCGGTGGCCGGATCGGCCAGGTCGCTGGCGGCGCTGGCGGTCACCTCGCGGGAGGGGGCGCCACGGGCGACGCGCAGGCCCAGGGCCACCTGGCGCTGCTCGCCGGCGGGGATGTCCCAGGCCACGGAGACCCCGGTGGCGGAGGAATCCTGGGCCACCGCGCCGGGGTCCGCCGCGAGGGCCTCGAGGGTCAGGTCCGCCGGCAGGTCCACCGTCACGGTGGCGCCGGTGGCGGTCCGGGGGCCGGCATTGGCGATGGTGGCGGTGACGGTGGTCAGTGCGCCCAGCTCCACGGGGTCCACGTCCGCGGCGAGCTGGACGGCGACGTCGGCGAGGTCGTCGCTGTCGGTGAAGGCGGCCCAGTGGAAGGTCTTGCCGACCTCGTTGACGCGCTCGTGGCCGTCGACGACGAAGCCCTGGCCCACCACGCGCTGGATGCCGGCGCCGAGGTTGGCCTCGGGCCAGAAGTTCAGGCTGCTGCCCTGGGCGGAGAGCGGTCGGGGCAGGTGCAGGCCGGGCTTGCTCTCGGCGGACTTGACCAGGACCCAGCGGGGCTGGAAGCCGCTGCCGGTGATGACGCGGTTGCTGGACCCGTCGCCCAGGTAGCTGCCCCAGGACACCGTGCTCGCGCCGGCGGCGAACGCCAGGTAGTGGTATGCGGTGCCCGCCTCGTTGGCCCGCCAGTCCGCGGCGATGCGGAACCCGTCGGCCTGCAGCGCCGTGAGCACGCCCTCCTGCAGGGGGACGTCGTCGAGGGGCAGCGAGTTGCCGGCCGGCATCTCCCCGGTGCGGAACCGGCAGCGGGCGGTGTTGCCGGGGATCAGGATCACCAGCCCGGGGTCCAGCCCCAGACCGGTGACGTCGCGGTCGGTGGTGCCGTCGCCGGTGTAGCTGCCCACGGCCAGGGTGCCCGGCGTGGCGGAGAAGGCGACGTACCAGTAGGCGACGCCGGGGGCATTGACGTCGGCGTCGTTGCCCACCCGGAAGCCGTCCGCGGTGGCGCCCAGGATGCGATCGAAGAGCAGGGCGCGTTCCTGGGCCAGCTGCTTGGACCAGCCATCGGGCATGGTGGCGGTCCGCACGATGGCGGACTGCGCCACGTCGCCCTTGACGATCACCACCGCGGGCTCGAAGCCCAGCCCGCCGATGGTCCGGCCGAACTGCCCGTCGCCGGTGTAGGTGCCGGTGACCATGGCGGCCCGGGCGAGCACCGGCAGCAGCAGCACCAGCGCCAGCGTCAGCAGCCGGGACCGCGGTGGCCGCGGCGACCCGGGCAGCAGCGTTGGCCGCGGCGGGAGGGCGGGGCGGGGTCGGCGACGATGTCGGTCGGGCACGGGCATCTCGAGCGATCCGGTGCGTGACTCGCAGGCGGCGGCGCGCGCGGGGCACGGGTGAATGGCTGGTCTCCCGGGGACCGGGGGACCGCTGGCCATCCATGGATCGGTCGAGGTGGCAGCGACTTGAGGATGCCGGCCAGACGTCCGCGATTCAGATGTCCGCGGTGGGGCCGGGGCGGCCCGGCAGCGGCCACACCGTCACCGCGGCGGGGAACGCCAGGGCGGCGACGGTCAGCGCGGTGGCGGGCAGGCCGCTGAACGGGATCAGCAGCAGCGCCGCGATCACGGTGCCCAGGGCGGCGCCGCCCAGCTCGGCGGCCACCAGGCGGCCGGGGCGGGCGGCGGGGCAGGTGGCCGCGGCGCGGGCCACCGCGGCGGTGACCGCACCGGTGGCTCCCAGCGCCAGGGCCACCGCCACGTGGGGCAGGCCGGCGAACAGGCCCAGGGTGATCAGGAAGCTGCCCACCGACAGCAGCACCAGCAGGCCGGGCATGCGCCACCGCCCCACCACCGCCTCGCGCCGCGGCAAGAGCCAGGGAGCGGCACCGCGGCCGGCGACCAGGATCGCCACCAGCCAGCCCAGGTCGCGGGCCAGCGTCCCGCCGCGAACCTGCAGGTGCATGAGCAGCACCACCGCGAGCATGGCCCCCGCCAGGCCGGCGAATCCCGACACGGCGGCCAGGGAGACGGACCGGCGGCGGCGGACCACGAGCATGGCCACGGCGCCCCCGATCACCAGGGGCCCCAGCCAGGTCCCGGGGCGCGGCGCGGCGCGCCAGCCCAGCCCCGGGCGCAGGCGTCCCAGGTCGCGCAGGAGGGCGTCGGCGGTGCTCGCCGGCCGCAGGTCGCTGCTGGCGGTCACCCCGCTGGCCTCCAGCAGGGCGCCGGTCTGACGGGTCCGCTCGGCCTGCCAGCGCCAGCGGAGCCACTCCGCACCCACCAGGTCGGGCGTGGCCGGACCGGTGCGCAGCCGGCCGGCCATGCGCTCGGGGTCCCGGTCCAGCGGGCGATGGGCGGCGAGGATCACGGTGGTCACGCCCGGCAGCACCTGGACGTGGGCGAAGGACTCCTGCAGGCCCTTGCGGATGGCGGCCACGCGCCGGGCCTGGCGCGGCGTCCACACGGCCTCCGGCGTGCGCAGGCGCGCCCCGAGCACGCCGCCGTCCCGCAGCCGCTCCGCGCACAGGGCGAAGAACTGCGCCGTCCAGAAGCGCTCCGCGGCCACGGTGACCGGGTCGGGCAGGGCGCAGAGCACGAGGTCGAAGCGCTGCCGGGCCGCGCGCAGCCACGGGCGCGGATCGCCGCCGATCACCTGGTGCGGTGGCGGCCGATCGGCGAGCACCCGCTCGCCCAGCCGCCGCAGCGCCGGCTCCGGCACCAGCGTGACCACGGTGTCGGGGGCGTAGGGTGCGAGCTGGGCCGGCAGGTCCTCGATCCAGCCGCCGAGGACCAGGACCTGGTCATGGCGGTCGCGCTGGGTGGCCGTCAGGTGGGCCAGCTCGGCGCCGGACCGCGGATCGCTGTCCTGCAGCCGGGCGCCATCGCGGTGGGCGACGAGCACGTCGCCCGACCGATCCAGCACCAGGCGGCCATGGGGGGTCTCGGCCATGGCCACCAGATCGGGATGGGCCCACCGGATCATGAGCCGGTCCAGCGGGCCACAGAACGCGGTCAACAGCGCGAGCAGCAGCAGCCCGGGCAGCAGGACCGGGCGCGGCAGGCGGTCCTGCCGGCTGGCCCCGGCACCGAGCAGCGAGGCCGCGGCCAGGGCCACGGCCAGGGTGGTCGGCAGCCCCAGCCCCGGCAGGAGCGAGGCCGCCACACTCCCGGCCGCGGCGCCGGCGAGGATGCCCGGACGCAAGGTGGACGGCAGCGAAGGCGGCCGCGGGGATCCCGGCGCGGACGTGGCCAGTCGCCCGAGCAGGGCCCCGGCCAAGAGCCCGGCCGGCCCGAGCACCAGCAGCGTGCCCAGCAGCAGGCGTCCGAGCTGGGGATCGCCGCCGATCCAGCTCCCGAGCAGCGGATCCAGGCCCCGGGCCACCGCCAGGAGCAGCGGAGCCGACAGCGCGGCCAGCGGTGCCGGATGCCTCCAGGCCCCCGGCCGGCGGGCCGGACGCCGGATGCCCAGTGCGAGCGCGCAGGCCCAGACGGCCAGGCCCAGCGCGAGGGTGGTCTCGTTGCCACCGAAGGCCACGCTCACCTCGCGGGCCAGCACCATGGCCGTCAGCAGGACGCCGAAACCCGCGAGCGCTCGCGCCATGAGCCGTCCCGTCCCCGTGCCTGGAGGATCCTCCGTCGCGGCGGTGCACCACCACCGCGCCCGCCTGATCATCATGGGCCCGGCAGCCGTCAGGAGCAAGCGAGCCGGGAGAAAAAAGGCTGGCCACGGGGCCCGTGGTCTTGTAGACTGGAATTGTCCGGTATAGATATGGACCCGTCCCCAGGATCCACCGTCCCGCGACCATGCGGGCCAATGCATAGAGAGGACGACACCATGAAGCGTTTCTCCACCCTGCTGACCGTCCTGGCCATCACCGCCCTGAGCACCGCCGCGTTTGCCGGCGATGGTTGCGGCAAGGCCACCACGGCCAAGGCCGCCGGTTGCGGTGACAAGGCCGTCGCCACGACGGCCAAGGCCGACTGCGGCGACAAGGCGAAGGCGACCACCGCGGCGATGAAGACCAGCGACTGCGGCGCCAAGGCTGCCGTGGCCAGGGCCGCGTCCGATTGCCCGGCCCAGGCGGGCTGCACCGGCATGAAGGCGGCCACTGCCAGGACGGCGGCCAAGGCCGATTGCGGCGACAAGGTGAAGGCCACCACCGCGTCGATGAAGGCGAGCGACTGCGGCGCCAAGGCGGCCACCGCCAAGGCGGGCTGCGGCGACAAGGTGAAGGCCACCACTGCGTCGATGAAGGCCAGCGACTGCGGCGCCAAGGCGGCCACCGCCAAGGCCGATTGCGGCGACAAGGTGAAGGCGACCACCGCGTCGATGAAGGCGAGCGACTGCGGCGCCAAGGCGGGCTGCGATGGCGTCAAGGCCGACACCGCGGCCAAGGAGGCCGAGAAGAAGGCCGAGAAGGCGGCGGCCACCACCGTGGCGAGCACCAAGTAGGTCGCCACCGCCACTGCGGAGAGACGGTCTGCAGGCGATCGCTCTCCAACTGGCCGCGGCTGTCCCCTCTCCAGCCGCGGCTCCCTCGACCGGCCGGATCTCCCGCAGATCCGGCCGGTCTGCGTCCGTGACGGCCCCGACGCGACCGGCGCCCGGCCAGGGGCTCCGGGGGCGGACCTCGCCCGATCCCGCGGCCGCCCCGGGGCGCGCGCCTCATCCCCACTTCGTGATGATTCTCACGTCACCACCGTGCAAGAAGCCCGGATCTGGGCTCACGAAAAAGAAAACCGCAAGGGTATTTTTCCGTATTTACACCGAAAAAAAAGTCTGCTATGATCGCTCTCGTGCCTGAGAAAGGCAATTTGCATGACCAGAGAGAAACCGCCGATTTTGACGGAATCTCCTCATCGCAAATCTCTCTCAGGATTCTCGCGGACCGCCCCACCGCGGTCCGTGGCACCCCAAGAACGGGGGGCTCTCGCCCCACGTCTGCATCGTGAATGTTTCCGGGCCCGGAAACAAACCGAACGGGAGACTGAATCATGCGGAAAATGCTAGTGTTCGCCATGATGCTGGCCCTCGTCGGCTCCGCGGTCGCCTTCGACCTCGGCGCCGAGAAGCCCGCCAAGCCGGTCGTGAACTACCCGGTCAACGTCCCCAACCCGGCCCTGCAGGGTGGCGACACCATCCTGGACGCGGTCGCCGTGACCCTGCCCGTCGTCGACGGCACCGGCACCACCGTGGGCTACACCGA
>JAASSM010000031.1 GCA_021767885.1 bacterium
ATGAACTCCTCGACGCCGTCGTAGACGATCAAGGCGACATTGACGCCGAGGGAGAACTCAGGCGCGCTGACCGACTCGACCAGGTCGGTGTCCAAACCCGACGCCACCACGATCTCGCTGGTCAACTCGTCGATCGCCGTGCTGAGCACTCCGGACGGCGTGAAGAACGGAACGTCGACAGGTGGCGCCCACCCGCCTGCGCCGTCGGAGACGTAGGCCCGGTATCCGAGAGAGACTCCGGTCACACCGGCAGCAGCGAGTGTGATGGCCAACTGCACGTCGGCAGCCAAGCTACCGTAGTCCTTCACCGCTTCGTAGGGCGCGGCCAGGGCTACCTGGGCGGTCAGCGCAGGGACGTCGCCAGAGGGGTCCTGCCAGCCGGAATCCGGCGGCGTCGAGTATCCCGTCCAGTCGACGGCGAACACGTCCTCCATCGCCTCGATCTCGATCTTCCCCGAGTCCAGGCGGCCTGTGCCGACTCGGACCACACGGCACACCATGCCGCTGATGCCCAACGGGTCCCAGATGAGCTTGAACACCGCCCCGGGGCGAAACGCCCAGGCCGAGCGGTCCGCGTCGATCGTGATCGTGGCCAAGGGATAGGCCAGAGCAGCCAGCGACCGGGCGGCCGCCTGCTGGGCGGTCGTCGCGTTGGACAGCCCGCGGAGGGTGAGGTCCTGAAGCGAGACTTCACCGCCCTGGACCTCGATCCCGGCCAGGTCCTGGGCCTGGGCTGTCTTCTCGATGAATCCGGCGTCGCGGCTCACGTAGCCGATGCGCACGGAGTTCTTGAGGTCGCCCCACGACGGCCGGGCGAACGACTTCACCGTGCACGAGTCCACATCGAGCACCGGGATCGTCTCGGGGTCGTAGTCATTGCGTATGAGCCGAATCGTCAGAAGCCCGGTCGTGGGCTCGACGTAGATGACGCCGTCGATGTGGCGCAGGATCTCAAGCACGAGGTCTTTCGCCGTGGTGCCGCGGTCCTGCAGCATCGAAAGCCCGAGACCTTCGGTCGCGAGCGTCTGTCCCACCGAACGGAACGCGGCCACATCCAGGAACCCCACCGGTAGCCCGAGGCCATTCTCCGACGCCGGCGAGATCAGGATGTCGTAGATCATGGCCGCCGGGTTGGCGTCGCCGTCGATGTTCTCGGCTCCGCCGGTCAGACCCAGTCCGTTGGGGCAGCGGCGGACCACGAAGGAAACGGCCTTGATGTACGGACTCGTGCCCAGGTAGACGCGCCGGAACACGGCGTAGCAGACGCGCCGCCACGCAGGCAGGCTCTCCCCGATCCGGGCCTCGAGGTACGAGTCGGCGGGCTGGGTCGCGGTCCCACGGTAGACGTAGACGCTGCCCTGGACTCCGCCCTCGGAGTCCTCGCCGCCGAAGAAGCCAGGCGCGTTGATGCTGATCTGGGTGACGTCGGGCGTGTGGGCGTACCCGGCTGGGGGGCGGCGGTCGTCGAACCGGATCTGCAGGACCTCGTCGATCTCGCCGCTGCACAGCACCAGCTGGACGCCGAGGTAGTACTTGTAGCCCGTGGTGATCTCCTTCGAGGAGAACAGCCCCGTCTTGACCTTCTCCTTGATGGCCTGGATGCGCAGGTCGCCGTACCAGGTGACCATGGGGCCTGAGAGCTTGCAGGTGCCCCAGACGACAGGGATGGTCCGGCCCTCGCCGATCGTGGGGAACTGGAAGTCGCCGAGACTGGACGGTGTTGGCTTGTCGAACTGCGGCTTGGGGCGCAGGACCTCGTACAGGACTGTGCCGACGATGTAGACCAGGGCCATGATCCAGAAGGCCATCAGTCGATCCTCCCGGAGAAGGGGTTTCGGCCCGGCAGGCGCGACCAGCCCAGGTGATTGATCAGGTTGCTGAACTTGTCCTGGCAGGTGGCCTCGAGGTGATCGCAGCCCCAGTAGGCCCAGACCTGGTCGAGGGACGACAGCCCTCGGATAGAGCCCCTTGGCAAGCGCGTCGTGTCGGAACATCACCTTCCCTTTGGTTCGCACGCGGAAGCGCCTGCACCGGGTCAGGGCGAAACGCACCGCCTCCAAAGGACAAAGGGGGGGTGAAGCGCCGAAGTGGGGACAAGATGCCCGCGTACTCTTGTGTGGTTCGCCAACTTCCGGAATCGTATCGAGTGGGAGGCTGGCCTGGAGCCACGCCTAGATGGCCTGTAGATGGCCTGGTTCGTGACGCACAGGTCTGGGTCTTGGGCCAGACCGGCGACGATGCGGGGCACGCCGAAATCGGCCACCCAGCGGCCGAACTCGGTATCCCACCGCGAGGGCACTCTCGGATAGCGCCCTCTTGCTAGCGCGTCGTGCCGGAACATCGCCTTTCCTTTGTTCGGACCTGTGACGTCACGCCCCGGAATAGCAGACCGATCTGGTTCCAAATAAAAACGGGAGTCGGAGCTTCAGAATGGGGACAACTCGACGTGGGCCAGGGCGCGGACCGGATGGGCGACGCTGGCCTTGGAGCTACTCGTAGGCGGCTTGATCTCTCCGCTCCTCCGCGTCTTCGGAATCTGGGCTCCGGCAGGGACTCCGATCTTCGTATCCCCCGCGACCCCCCCCCGGCCCGCCTTTCCCCTTGTGGATTCCCGCCTAGGGGGTTACATTGCATTCTCATTCAGAAAATGGACGTCATTCATTTTCTGAACTGCATTCTTAGAAAGTGTGCAAGCCGTTGCAAAACAAGAAACTGTCCAGAAAAGAGCGCGAGCAGCTCCGGCGGCGTCGGGAGATCCTGGAAGCCGCCAGCCGCCTCTTCAGCGCCCACGGTTACGTCGAGGTCTCCATGAAGGATATCGCGACCGAGGCCGAGTGCGCCGTGGGTACACTCTACCGGCTCTTCGACAGCAAAGAGGCGGTCTACGTCGCCCTGGTCGCGGACCTCATGGACCGTGCCCAGAAGGAGATGTGCATGGTCCTGGATCCTGCCGTAGACGAGGTTCAACAGCTGCGCAGCTGGGTCGAGAAGAGGCAGCAGCTCTTCCGCGAGAACCTCCCCCTGGTCCGCCTCCTCCACGAGGACGTGCAACTGGTGGGCGCCGCGGATCGGGCAAAGGCGGGCCCCGGTATGCACGAGCGGCACCAGCAGGGACTGCGTCGCCTGGCCGCAGTCTTCGCCGCCGGCATGGCGAAGGGGCGCTTCGCCCCCACCGCTCCGCCCGAGATGCTGGCCCTGGCCCTGGACAGCCTCACCAAGGCCCTCTGCTTCGAGGAACTTGAGCAGACCGGCCGCGGCGCGGACCCCGAGGTTCCCGCGCCCTCCATCGACCCCGATTCTATCCTGCAGATCTTCTTCGCCGGACTCCTGGTCTCGTGAACCGGGATCGTCACAACCGGGCCCTGGCCCTCAGGAGAGAGACCTTCATGCAAAACAAGGGCACAAGACTCGCACATTCGGCCTTTGTGTTCCTTCTTGCCGGGATCCTCACGGTGGTAGGCTGCGGCAAGGGCGAGGCGCCCCCGCAAGGCGGCGCACCCGTGGTCTCGGTCGTCACGGTGGGTACGGACAGCGTGACTCTTACCACCGAGCTGGCCGGCCGCACCGTGCCCTGCCGCACGGCCGAGATCCGACCCCAGGTGAACGGACTCATCCTGAAGCGCAACTTCACCGAGGGGAACGAGGTCGAGGAGGGGCAGTCGCTCTATACCATCGACCCCGAGCCCTATCGGGCCACCCTGGAGAACGCCCAGGCCGCCCTGGCCCGGACAGAGGCCAATCTGACCTCGATCCGCCTGCGCAAGGAGCGGGTGGAGGGGCTCCTGCCTTCCCATGCGGTGAGCCAGCAGGACTACGACGACGCGGTTTCGGGTCTGAAGCAGGCCGAGGCCGAGGTGGCCTCGTGGAAGGCCCAGGTGAAGACGGCCCGCATCAACCTGGACCGCACCGAGGTCCGGGCGCCCATCACCGGGCGCATCGGCCGCTCCCTGGTCACCGAGGGCGCGATAGTCGTGGCCTACCAGCCGCAGGCCCTGGCGGTGATCCAGCAGCTTGACCCCATCTATGTAGACATGCCCCAGTCGGCCACCGAGATGCTGCGCCTGCAGCGGCGGCTGGCCGACGGTAGCCTCCACGCCCTCGGTAGCGGACGGGACAACGTCCAAGCGGTGATGGAGGACGGCGCCACCTACGACCATCCGGGCACCCTCGAGTTCCGGGACGTCTCGGTGGACCCCACCACCGGTTCGGTGGTGCTGCGGGCCATCTTCCCCAACCCCCGGACCCGCCTGCTGCCCGACATGTTCGTGCGCGGCGTCGTCACCGAGGGAGTGGACCGCGACGCGGTGCTCATCCCCCAGCAGGCCGTGGCCCGCAACGCCAAGGGCGAGCCCTACTGCTGGATCGTGGACGAGCAGAGCCAGGCCCAGCTGCGCCCCCTCACCATAGGCCGGGCCGTGGACTCCCGGTGGCTGGTGAACTCGGGCCTGCAGGCCGGCGAGACCCTGGTGGTAGAGGGCGTGCAGTACCTGCGTCGCTCGGGCATGCCGGTCCAGACCAAGCCATGGTCGCCCGAAGGCGACATCGAGGCTCCGGCCGAGGGCGAGTCGGCCGACTCCGCCCAGGCCCACTGAGGGAGACGCAGCATGCTTTCGAAATTCTTCCTGAAGCGTCCGGTCTTCGCCTGGGTCATCGCCATCGCCATGATGGCCGGAGGCCTGTTGGCCATCTACAACATGCCCATCTCCCAGTACCCGCCCATCGCGCCGCCCTCGATCGCCATCCAGGCCTTCTATCCTGGCGCCTCGGCCGAGACGGTGGAGAACACCGTGACCCAGATCATCGAGCAGAAGATGACGGGTCTGGACGACATGATTTACATTTCGGGCAAGAGCGCCTCCTCGGGCCTCTCCCGGCTGGAGCTGACCTTCAAAGCGGGCACTGACCCCGAGCTAGCCTGGGCCAAGGTGCAAAACAAGCTGCAGCTGGCCATGGCCAGCCTTCCCGACCAGGTGCAGCGTCAGGGCGTGACGGTCAGTAAGTCCACCCGCAACTACCTGTTGATCGTCGGTCTGACTGCGCCCGACGGCGGCCATGACAAGGCGGCCCTGGACGACTACGCCCAGTCCAACGTGGAAAAGGTCCTGGCCCGGGTGCCCGGCGTGGGCGAGGTGGAGGCCTTCGGCTCCCAGTACGGCATGCGGATCTGGGTCGACCTCTACAAGATGGCCAGCTACAAACTGACCTTCGAGGACTTGATCCTGGCCCTGCGCGCCTACAACGTGGAGGTCTCGGCCGGACAGTTCGGCGGCCTGCCCGCCGAGCCGGGCCAGCGCCTGAACGCATCCATCGTGGTCCAGCACCTCCTGCAGACGCCGGAGGAATTCGCCCGCATCCCCATCCGGGTGAACCCCGATGGCTCGGAGGTTCGGATCCGCGACATCGGCCGGGCCGAGATCGGCGCCGAGCGCTACGACGGCCCCGTTTACTTCAACGACGGTCCCCTAGCGGGCCTAGCCATCCGCCAGTCCGCCGGCGCCAACGCATTGGACACAGTGAAGGCCGTGAAGGCCGCCGTGGATCAGCTCAGCGAGAACTTCCCGCCGGGCATCGAGGCGGTCTACCCCCACGAGACCACCCCCTTCACCCTGGTCGCCATCGAGGAGGTCGTGAAGGCTCTGTTCATCGCCATCCTGCTGGTCTTCCTGGTCATGTACCTCTTCATGGGGAACATCCGGGCCACCCTGATTCCCACCATTGCGGTGCCTGTGGTGATCCTGGGCACCTTCGCCGTCCTGGGACTGTTCGGCTACACCGTAAACATGCTCACAATGTTCGCCATGGTGCTGGCCATCGGGTTGCTGGTGGACGACGCCATCGTGGTGGTGGAGAACGTCGAACGGGTGATGACCGAAACGGGCGAACCGGCCAGGGTAGCCGCCGAGCGCTCCATGGGCGAGATCACCAGCGCACTCATCGGCATCGGCCTCGTGCTGGCGGCGGTCTTCGCCCCCATGGCCTTCTTCCCCGGCTCCACGGGCATCATCTATCGGCAGTTCTCGGTGACCATCGCGGCCAGCATGCTGCTCTCGGTGGTGGTGGCCCTCATCCTCACCCCGGTGCTCTGCGCAGCCCTGCTGCGGCCCGTGCCCGCCGGTCAACATCCCTCCGACCAAGCCATGCCCCTGATGCGGCCCTTCTTCCACTGGTTCGACCGCACCTTCGACAGCCTGCGCGACCGCTACGTGCGCCTGACCCGGCACACCCTGCGCCGCCGCTTCCTGGCCTTCGGCATTTACGCCCTCATCGTAACCGCCATGGTGCTCATGTATCAGCGCATGCCCAGCTCCTACCTGCCCGACGAGGACCAGGGCTTCCTGATGGTCCAGGCCATCCTGCCCGCCGGGGCCACCATCGAGCAAACCGAGGAGGTCATGAGCCGGGTCCGGCACTACTTCCAGACCCAGGAGAGCGAAGCCGTCGAGTCGGTCATGGCCATCTCCGGCCGCAGCTTTAGCGGCGCCGCCCAGAACATGGGCATGAGCTTCATCAAGCTGAAGGACTGGCACCTGCGCGAGGACTCGCGCCTGCGCGCCCGGGCCGTCGCGGGCAGGGCCATGGGCTTCTTCTCTACCATAAACCAGGCCATGGTCTTTGCCTTCCCGCCCCCGGCCGTCATCGAGCTGGGCAACGCCACCGGCTTCGACTTCCAACTCCAGGACCGGGCCGGCCACGGCCATGCCGCCCTCATGGCGGCCCGCAACCAGCTGCTGGGCCTGGCGGCCCAAGATCCTGGCCTGGTGCGGGTGCGGCCCAACGGCATGGAGGACGTACCCGAGTACCACATCGAAGTGGACTGGGACAAGACGGGCGCCCTGGGTGTACCCATTTCCTCGGTCAATACCACCCTCGCCGCAGCGATGGGCAGCGCCTACGTGAACGACTTCATCCAAAACGGACGGGTGAAGAGGGTCTTCGTTCAGGCCGAGGCTCCCTACCGCCAGGCGCCCCGCGACCTGGATGACCTCTACATGCGCAACAACCGCGGGGAGATGGTGCCTTTCTCGGCTCTGGCCAGCGGTCACTGGACCTTGGGTTCGCCCTTGCTGGAACGCTTCAACGGCTTTCCCTCGGTGAACATTTGGGGCGAGCCCTCGCCCGGGCACAGCTCGGGCGAGGCCATGGACACCATGGAGGAGCTCACCCGCCAGCTGCCCGCCGGCTACGACTTCGCCTGGACCGGCCTCTCCTACCAGGAACGCATGGCCTCCAGCCGGACCGGGCTCCTCTACGCCTTCTCCATCTTCGTGGTCTTTCTGACCCTGGCCGCGCTCTATGAAAGCTGGTCCATCCCGCTTGCCGTGCTGGCCACCATGCCCCTGGGCGTGATCGGCGGGGTGCTGGCCTCGGGCCTGCGCGGCTTTCCCAACGACGTCTACTTCCAGATCGGACTCTTGACCGTGCTGGGCCTGACCACCAAGAACGCCATCCTCATCATCCAGTTCGCCAAGGAGAAGGTGGAGCACGGAGGCGACCTGATGGAGGCCACCCTGGAAGGCGCGCGACTGCGGCTGCGGCCAATCATCATGACCTCTCTGGCCTTCGGCTTCGGCGTGCTGCCCCTGGCCTTCGCCACCGGCGCCGGAGCGGGTGCGCAGACCGCTATCGGCACCGGCGTGCTGGGGGGGATGATTACGTCGACCTTCCTGGTAATCTTCTTCGCCCCCTTCTTCTACGTACTCCTCGACGAAGCGGTCGGCCGTCGCCGTAGCAAGGCCGGGGTCGCCGCCGAATCCCAGGATCCTGGGAAGGGAGGCTCGCAGTGAAGTTGCTCCTCGCTCCACTCTTCGTGGTCCTGACCCTCTTGGCCGCGGGCTGCACCATGGCTCCGAAGTACGTGCGACCCGAGGCCGAAATGCCCCCGGCGTGGCCCGAGGGCGCAGCCTACCCTGACACCTTGGACTTCGCTGGCGCGCCGGCGGTGGGCGAGGTCGGCCCCCACGATCTCTACCCCGACCCGCGCCTGCAGCGGGTAGTGGGGCTGGCTCTGGCGCACAACGTGGACCTGCGCCTGGCCGCCCTGAACGTGGACCGCGTGCAGGCGATCTACAAGATTCGGCGGGCAGACTTGCTGCCGTCCATCTCGGCCGGCGCCGCGGGGACGCGGCAGCAGATCTCCGAGGAACTCTCCTACAGTTTCCCCCAGATCGACAGCCGCTACAGCGTGGACGTGGGCGTCAGCGCCTGGGAGTTGGACTTTTTCGGAAGAGTCCGCAGCGAGAAGAACCAGGCCCTCGAGCAGTACCTCGCGAGCGAGGAGGGCCGCCGCGGCGCCGAACTCTCTCTTGTCGCGGCCGTGGGCCGCACTTGGCTGCAGCTGGCCGCCAGCCGCGAGCAGTTGGATCTGGCCCGGTCCACCCTCCAGGCCCAGCAGCACTACTACCGGCTCATCGAACTGCAGTACGGGGCCGGGCTGGCCACGGGCTTGGACCTGCGCCGGGTGCAGACTCAAGTGAACGCTGCCGAGGGCGACGTGGCCGCCTACACTCAGCAGGAGGCCCAGGATCGCAACGCCCTGAACCTGCTTGCCGGCGGCCCCGTGCCCGAGGAACTGCTGCCCGACCGGCTGGACCAGGTGACCCCGCCGCCCGACGTGGCGCCAGGGCTGTCGTCGACGGTGCTGCTGCGCCGGCCCGACGTCATGGCGGCCGAGCACCAGCTGAAGGCGGCCAACGCCTACATCGGCGTAGCCCGAGCCGCCTTCTTCCCCCGCATCTCCCTCACCGCCCTGGTGGGCACGGCGAGCCGCGCTCTCTCGGGGCTCTTCGCCTCTGGCTCTGGGACCTGGCTCTTCTCGACGCAGGTGGCCACGCCCCTCTTCGACCTTCGCACCCACGGCGCCCTGAAGCTGAGTCAGGCCGACCGCGACATCGTGGTAGCTCGGTACCAGAAGAGCATCCAGACCGCCTTCCGCGAGGTGGCCGATGCCCTGGCCGCCCGGGGCACCCTGCGCGACCGGGTGGCAGCCCAGCAGCGCCTGGTGGAGGCGTCCAGGGAGGCCTACGACCTGGCCCAGAAGCGCTACGACGCGGGCACCGACAGCTACCTCAGCGTCCTGGACGCCCAGCGCTCGCTCTACGGGTCCCAGCAGGGCCTGGTGCGGCTGCGCCTGGCCGACGCGGCGAACCGGGTGCAGCTCTACGCGGTGCTGGGAGGCGGGACGTCGCCGGAGACAGTGGCCGACG
>JAASSM010000032.1 GCA_021767885.1 bacterium
ACGCCGGAACGTGGGGCCTCCGGCGCGATCCCGCCGCGCAACAGCGGGTGGTTGCTCAGCCCCTCGGCCACCTTCTCGCCCGTGTCCAGGGCCTCGGTGGCCTCGCCGATCAGGACGGCCAGCTCCGGCGTGGACTGGCCGAGGAAGGCCAGCAGCTCGTTCATCTGGCGCAGCGATTCCACCAGCTCGGCGTGGAGCGCGCCCTGGTCCTGGAAGAAGCGCGCCGCCGTGCCCTCCGGACCCACGAGGGCCGGCAGGACGCCCCCGGGTCCGGACAGCCGGGCGGCCAGGGCGTTGACGGTCGCCAGCAGCTGCTGCAGCTCCGCCAGCGTGGGCTCCAGGCGGGGCGGCAGCTCGGCGGCCATGGCCAGGGTGCCGTCCAGGGTCTGGATGAGGTCGTCGGTGCGGTCCATGAGACCGGGCGACGACCCGTCCGCCGAGCCCAGGAGCCGCCGGTCCAGGCGCACCACCATGGTGCTGGTGGCCACCACCAGCGACTCCACCTCGGCGATGAGCTGCGGCAACGCGCCGAGGAGCAGGGCGGCGTCGTCCCGGCGGCGCGGCCGCACCACGGCGCCGCGCTCGATCAGGTCGCGTCCGGCCTGCTGGTCGGTGGAGGCGATGAGCGCGCCGGGCGGCAGGGGGTCGCCGCCGCCACGGCCGGGGTAGAGCACCAGCTTGGAGCCGAAGCCCAGGGGCTGCACCACCAGCTCCACCACCGAGCCGGGCCGGATGAGGTCGGCGTACTCCTCGTGGACCGAGAAGATCGCCTCGGCCAGGTGCTCCTCCGTCAGGCGCACCTGCTTGACGCGTCCCACGGCGAAGCCCTGCATCTCCAGGGCCATGCCCGGGCTCAGGCCCTCGGCGGTTTCGAAGTGGGTGCGGTAGCGCGGGTCGCCCTGGAACCAGCGCTGGTTCAGGCCCATGACCACCAGCGCACCCACCAGGAAGAGGATGCCGCCGAGCAGGAAGGCCCCGACCAGCTCGTCGCGATGCCGGATGGCGAACTTCACGGGACCACCTCCCCGGCCTCGAGGGCCACCGCGCGTGACGTCAGCCCGGCCACCGCCCCGGCATCCTGGCCGGTGAGCAGCACCGTGGCGCCGCGGGCGTTCTCCTGCTCCACCCGGGCGACGAGGACCGCGCGCCAGTGGTCGTCCAGGGCGGCGAATGGCTCGTCCAGGCAGAGCAGATCCGGCCCGGCCACCACCGCACGCAGGAACGACATCACCAGACGCTCGCCCCGGGAGAGATCCACCGGGCGGCGGTCCAGCGGGACGCTCCAGCCGCATCCGGCCAGCAGGCCGGCGATCCGCTCCTGGCGCGCGACGGCCGTGAGCGCCGGATCGCTGGCCAGCAGGGGCAGCTCCAGGTTGGCGCGCAGGGTCTGGTTGGCCCAGAGGGCGGCGTCCTGGAACATGAAGCCCGACCGGGTCTGGTGCCGGCGGCCCGCCTCCCCGGCGAGGGCGGCGAGGTCCTGCCCGTCGTGGAGCACGCGGCCGCCGTCGGGCGCCAGCAGGCCCACCGCCACCTTCAGCAGGGTGGTCAGGCCGGCGCCGGACGGGCCCACCACCGCGGTGACCGATCCCGATGGCAGCACGAGGTCGATCCCGCCGAGGACCTCCCGCTCCCCGTGACGCACGCTCACCTGCTGCAGCTCGACCCGCATGCTCACCCCAGATGGAAGAGGACGGTGATCACCGTGTTGGCCACGATGCAGAGCGTCATGCCCACGCCCAGCGAGCGGATGGTCCGCTGCGGCACCTCGGTCACGGCGCGCTCCACCTGGAAGCCGTAGTAGGTGGCCACCGTCGCGAGGATGTTCCCGAAGACCACGCTCTTGATCAGCGAGGCGGCCACGTCGGCGGTGGTCATGGTCCGCACCACGTTGCCCACGTACTCGCTCAGCGGCAGGCCGTGGATCAGCGACGCCAGGGTGCAGGAGCCGAGCAGGCCGAAGAGGTTGAAGTACATGTCGAGGAAGACCATGGCCACGGTCACGCCGATCAGCCGCGGCGCCGCCAGGTGGGCGATGGGATCGATGCCCGCGGCGCGGTAGGCGTCGATCTCGTGGTCGACCACCATGTTGCCCAGCTCGGTGGTGATGGCGCTGCCCGAGCGGGCGGCGACGAAGAGCGCGGTGACCAGGGGCCCCAGCTCCCGGGTGATCACCAGGATGAGGATCTTGTAGGCCAGCTCGCCCTGGCCGAACTGCGGCAGCAGCGCCACGCCCTGGATGATCACCGTGGCGCCGATGCCCAGGGAGATGAGCGCCAGGACGGGCAGGGCCTCCACGCCGGTGAAGTAGATCTGCGAGATCAGCACCGGCAGGCTCATGCGGCCCCGACGGATCAGCAGGGCGCCCTCGCGCTGCAGGACGTACGCGTAGCCCAGGCCGTAGAGCGCCTCCGCGCCGGAACGCCGGCATTGCTGACCCATGCGAGCGAGCATCGCGCCACCAGGGGACGGGACATGGCGGCCGCCGGGCGGCCGGACCGTGGCCGGGACGCCGACGAGGCGGCGCCCCGGAGGATGAATTCTCTGGTGGAAGGATCGGCCGGGGCGGGGGCGACTTGAATCCGGCGCGCGTTTCCAGGCGCCCGATGAGCGCTGGCTCAGCGGCGCGGCCCGGCGCCCAGGTCGATCTGCATCCCCTGCCGCGCCAGCGCAGCGCCGGGCAGCTCCGCCTGCAGGATCTGCTCGCGGGCCAGGAGGGTGGCGTCGTCGTCCTCGGGATCGTGGTGGGTGAGCAGCAGGCGCCTGGCCCCCACCTCGCGGGCCAGGGTCGCCGCCCGCGACCACGACGTGTGTCCCCAGCCGCGGCGGGCGGCGATGGTCTGGCCGTCGTACTGGCCGTCGCAGAGGAGCAGGTCGCAGGGCGCGGGATGGCGGCAGAGATGGGTGAAGTCCGCGAGCATGGCCGGCGGCGCGTGGTCCCACTCGGCGTCGGTGGCGATCACCAGGCTGGTGCCGGTGGCCGGCTCGTCCACGCGGAAGGCCGTGCAGCCGCCGGGGTGCGGCAGCGGCGCCCAGCGGATCTCCAGCCCGCCGCGCCGCAGCGGCCGGTCGCCGGACGCGGGGGCCAGATCCTGGCACTCCACCTGGGCGGGGAGCTGGGCGAAGTCCACCGGCCAGAGCGGCGCCCCGAGCAGCGTCTTCAGCACCGACGCCACCGTGCCGGCGCCCTCGGTGGCCGCGGCGGCGGCGACCTGCAGGCGGGTGCCCGCCCGGTAGAGCAGGGAGAGGCCCGGCAGGCCCATGAGGTGGTCGAGGTGGAAGTGGGTGAGCAGGACGAGGACGTCGGCGGCCGCCGCGGGGTCCGGCGCCAGGCGCGGCGCCAGGCGCGGCAGGCCGCTGCCGCAGTCGATCAGCACCTGCTCGCCGGCGGTGCCGGTGATCAGCAGGCAGGTGGTGTCGCCGCCGAAGACGGCGCGGTCGGGATCGGTCACCGCGACCGAGCCCCGGGTGCCGGCGATGTGCAGGTGCATGGTCGACCTCGCCTTCGGTGTCCATTGTGCCCGCCGGGCAGCCCGGCCGCCACCGCCAATCCCGACGGTCACTTGCTGGTCAGCACCCAGACCCCCGCGAAGTCCGGGTCGGCCGCCAGATCGGTGGCCAGCGTCCGGGCGACGGGGTCGTCCGGCAGATGGGCCAGGCGCTCGTGGGCCTCGGCCTGGCGGCGCTGACGACACAGCGCGAGGGCCTCGCCGTAGGCGGCCCAGCCGGCGGGCGGCTCCTCGCCGGCCAGGCCGGCGAGCTCGTGGATGATCACGGGCTGGCGGCGGCCCACCACCTGCACGGCGCCCACCTCGCGGGCGAGGACCGCGCCGGCCGCCTGGGTGATGGTCGCCGCGGCGGCCAGGCAGCCGGTGCCGAACACCTTGTTGACGCCCTCCAGCCGCGCCGCCAGGTTGGCCGCGTCGCCGAGGATGGAGTAGTCGAAGCGCTGCCGGCTGCCCAGATTGCCCACCACCACCTCGCCGGTGTTCAGGCCCACGCGCATGAAGAGGTCGTGCCCGCAGGCCTCGCGCCAGCGGGGTCGGTGCTCGGCCAGGGCGCGCTGGCAGCGCACCGCCGCCCGGCAGGCCCGCGCGGCGTGGTCGGGCTGGTCGAGGGGCGCGTTCCAGAAGGCGATGATGGCGTCGCCCTCGTACTTGTCCAGGGTGCCGCCCTCCTCGAGGATGATGTCGGTCATCAGGGTGAGGTACTCGTTGAGCAGGGCGGTGAGCTGTTCGGGCGGCAGGCTCTCGCCCAGGCTGGTGAAGCCGGCCAGGTCGCTGAAGAGGATGGTCAGCTCCCGCCGCTCGCCCCCGAGGCGGAGCTGGTCGGGGTCGGCCAGCAGGCGCTCGATGACGTGGGGGCTGAGGTAGTGGCGGAAGGCCTGCTTGAGGAAGCGGCGCTGGCGGCCCTCGGTGGCCCAGTTGGCCGCCAGGCCCGCCACCAGCCCGCCCAGGACCGCCACGCTGCCCGGCATCACGGGCCACCAGACACCGGCGGGGTAGAGCGCGAGGCCCAGCAGCAGCGGCAGGGGCAGCCCCACGGCGAAGACCGCGATGGCCTGCCAGGTCCGGCGGATGCCCGCCGCGAGCACGGCGGCGGCCAGCCCCCACAGCAGCGTGACCAGGACCGCCGGCACCCGTGGGGCGGGGCGGATGAAGCCGCCGGACAGCAGGTTGTCCAGGACCGTGGCGTGCACCAGGACCCCGGGGCTGGTGCGGCTCAGGGGCGTGGACCGCAGGTCCATCAGACCGGGGGCGGAGAAGCCGAACAGCACGTGGGCGCCGGCCAGCTGCTCGGGGTCGACCACCGGCGCCTCTCCCTCACGCAGGCGCAGCTCGGACTGGATCACCGCCGCGGCGCTCAGCACGGTGTAGGTGCCGCGCGGGGCGTAGTCCAGGCTCCGCGGAACGGTGGCGGCGTCCGGCGGCAGCGCCGGCGCCGGCGCCGGGGAGCGGGGGGCGGACACCAGGTGGGCCGCCGTGCCCAGGGCCGCCACCGTGGTGTCACCGGCGACGGCCGCGAGCCGGGCGCGGCGGAAGACGCCGTCGGGGTCCGGCTCGCCGCGGACGTTCCCCAGCCGGGTGGCGCCCTGGCGCACCTCGGGCACCGGCCAGGTGATGGTGCCGTCGGCATCGACGAAGACGGCCGCCACGGAGCGGTCGAGGCCGGCGAGGGCGTCGCCCAGGGCGAGGTCGTCCCAGACGCCGTAGAGCGAGGGCTCGGTGAAGACCACGTCCAGCGCCAGGCTCTGGACCCCGGCCCGCTGGCAGAAGGCGACCAGGGCGCCGTACACCTCGCGCGGCCAGGGCCAGGACCAGCCGTTGACCCGGGCGCCCCAGTCGAGGCTCGCCTGGTCGAGCAGCACCAGCACGATCCTTGGCGCGGCGTCCGACGCGGTGGCGGCCTGGCGCACGCGCCAGTCCCAGGTCAGGTTCTCGGCGCGCTCGAGGGTGCCGGCGAGCCACAGCCCGGCAGCGAGCAGGCCGGCGGCCAGGCCCACCGGCGCGCCCAGGCGCCAGCGCAACGCTAGACCCCGCCCAGCAGGGCCGTGAACCGCTCCTGCCGTGCCGGCGGCGGCGCCAGCGGTGGGGCGCCGGTCAGCAGGGGCGTCACCGCATCCAGCCGGTCCCGCGGCGCGGGGTGGGTGCGCATGAAGCCGGGCCCGCTCGGGCTCCAGCGCTCCTGCATCGCTCCCAGCATGGCGGACAGGCCGCGCGGGCTGTAGCCGGTGGCGGCGAGCATGGCCACGGCCGCGCCGTCGGCCTCGCCCTCGAGCTCGCGGGAGTAGCCGCTGCGCACCAGGGTCTGGGTGATGTCGGTGATGCTGGCCTCGAGGTCCTCGGCGAGGCGGGCGACGTCCTCGCCGCCGAAGGTGCGGGCGCCCTCGGTGGCCAGGATGGCCAGGGCGCTGGTCAGGCGGCTGCTCTTGATGGCCCGCAGGCCGTGCTTGCCGGCCACGTGCCCGATCTCGTGGGCCAGGACGGCGGCCAGGGCGTCCTCGGTCTCGCAGCAGCGCACCAGCCCGCGGGTGACCAGGATCAGGCCGCCGGGACAGGCGAAGGCGTTGATCTCGTCGCTGTCCAGCATCAGGAAGTGGTAGCCGCCGAAGGTCTCCGGTCGCTCGCTGGCCAGGGCCAGGGCCTGGCCCAGCTGGTTGAGGTAGCGGTTGGCGGCGGGGTGGTCCAGCGGCGGGTACTGCGCCAGCAGGGTGGCCGCGACGGCCCGGCCGATGTAATGCTCCTGCTCGGCGGTCAGGTCGGTCCAGTAGCGCTCCAGGCCGTCCACGGAACGGTTGATGGAGCCGGCCTGCTCGGCGGTGATGGCGCCCTGGTCGGCGGCCACCTCGGTGGCGAGGCGCGCCACGCTGCCGCAGCCGGCCACCATGGCGCCGGCGGCCAGCGCTCCCAGGACCAGGGCGATGACGACATGGCGGCGGCTCATCGCGCACCTCCCGTCGGCGGGGTCACGCCGCCGTCACGCAGGAACGCCAGCGCCTCCTCGGGGGAGACGCGCCAGGTGGCCATGCGGTCCACCCAGGCGTAGTCGACATCCCGCCGACCCTGCCGGTACTCGCGCTCCACCTCCTCGGTGAAGCCCTTGCCGGCCAGGGCGATCTCCTCGGCGTCGGCGCCCACCTCGGCGTCCTGCTCGCCTCCCTGCAGCCGGACGCGGTCGCGGCCGAGGGCCGAGGCGTGGAGCCAGCCGCGCTCGCCGCCGTCGGTGGTCACCTCGCGCCAGGGACCGCGCTCGCCGATCACGGTCAGGCGCGCCCCGTGGGCGACGGACGCCGTGGCGGCCGCGAGGTACGACGGTCCGGTGCGCAGCCGGGTGTCGCGGACCTGGACGAAGAGGTGCTGGGCGGCGAGGCCGGCCGCGGCGATCAGCAGGATCGCGCCGATCAGCGTCGGCACCGCACCGGGCCGCGAGCGGCCGGTTCCTGACGGGCGCGGCGAGAATGCTGGCATGGTCGGGTCCTCCGGGAAGAGGTTGACGGCCGGACCGGTCCGGGTGGCCAGCCGTGGTTCTCCTTCAAAGCAAGGAGCTTGCCAGATCGCGGCCGCGGAATTGGCAAAGAACTTGCAAAAAGGCCGCCGATGCCGAGAACCCCGGCCACCAACCCCTACGCGGAGGATCGCCCATGCGGCAAGACACGTCCCGGTACCCGGCCATCCTGGCCCTCCTCGCCCTCGCCCTGGTCCTGCCCCTGGCGGCGTGGGCCCAGGAACCCCACGGCACTTCGGAGGGCGCGGTGGTGTTCTACGACCCCGTGGTGGCCCCCCTGGTGCTGCCCGCCGGCGAGGACTTCCTTCCCGCCCCGGCCCCGGAGACCACCGGCCTGGAGCCGGCCGCCAGCCCCCTCGGCCTGGGCGCCTTCATCGACGTGACCGGCGACCTGAAGCTCTTCAACTTCGCGCCCTGGTACACCTTCTCCGACGCCCTGAAGCTCAAGGTCCGGGTCCCCTGGATCTTCCAGCGCACCCTCGAGTACCAGGACTGGTCCACCGACGACACGGTGGAGGCGGAGGCCAGCGGACTGGGCGACATCGCCGTGGACGCCGAGTACACCCACCGCTTCGCCCGGCCCGGCCAGGCCCTGCGCCTGATGGCCTCGGTGAAGCTGCCCACCGGCGACCAGGAGAAGCTCGATGGCGATTACCCCGTCCCGCTGGGCACCGGATCGGTGGACATCCTCGCCCGCCTCCAGTACGCCCGGTCCACCGAGCGCACGGGACTGGTCCTCACCGCGCTCTACCGGCACAACACCGAGGGCGAGACCATCCGCCAGGGCTTCGGCATGACCTCCACCGAGCGCGTGACGGCTGGCGATCAGGTGGTGACCGCCGCCTTCGCCCGCCACCGCGTGAGCGACCGGCTGTGGCTGCACCTCGGAGCGGGCCTCATGCTCACCGGCGACGGCGACGTGGAGGTGGAGGACCGCTACGACGACGGCACCGAGGACACGTACGGCTACACGCTGCCCCAGAAATCCACCACGCTGGACCTGTTCCCCGGCTTCTCCTGGGAGCTGGGCCCCATCGCCCCCTACCTGGGCGTGCGCATCCCCGTGGTCACCAGCTACGACCAGGACGGCATCGATGACGACCGCGACCTGGCCGTCACCCTGCAGGTGACCTACCGGCCCGACCGGTTGTTCTAGAGCGGCGCGCTGGCGTGGCGCGCTGGCGTGGCAGCCCGGCTGACGCGCCCCGGGCGCCTGACGCGGACCGCCGCCAGACGCAGAACGCCGCCAGACGCAGACCGCCCCGGAGGATGATCCTCCGGGGCGGTCGTTCTGCGGTCCGCGGGTCGGCCGCGCCGACCCGCCGCCTGGCGGTGCGAGGGTGGCGCGCGCTACGCGTCCTTCTTCTTGACGTACTCCACCTTGGTGGCGAAGAAGGTCATCTCCTGCAGCTCGCCCTCGGTGGCCTCTTCCACCTTCACGGGCGCCTTGCAGCCGCCCACCTGCTCGCCGTCGGCCGGCTCGGCATGGCCCGCCTCGGCGGCGTCGGCGCAGTAGTCCTTGTACTTGCCCACCACGTAGCCGGTGAGCACCACCTGGGAGCCCTGCTGCTCGGTGTCGAACTTGAAGGCGTCGTCCTTGGCGCGCACGAGGGCGAAGAAGTCGCCGTCCTCGTAGTTGCCGTCGGCGATCCACATCTTGCAGCCGCTCATGCAGGCCCCTATGATGGTGCCGGTGACCTGGCATTCCTGGCCCTCGAGGCTGGCGATCTCGTCGGCCATGGCGGTGACGGTCAGGGTCTTCTCGGCCTTCTCGCCGGCCCAGGCAGCCGTCGCCATCACGGCGACCGCGAGCACCAACAGGATGTTCCGTGACGTCTTGCCCATGATCTCACCCCTGTTCTGAACAATCATAGTCGACTTTTGCGGCGGATTCGAAAATACATGGAGATCCCGGTCAGGGCAAGGACCACGAAGACCCCCGCGATGGCGTCGTAGAGGTAGCGTCCCCACGGGCCCAGGATCTCCCCGGTGTGCAGGTCGGTGATCAGCCACATCACCGGCACGCTGTGGGCCTCCTCGGGGAAGAGGTCGGCCAGCCCCTGCGCCTCGCGGACCTGGTCGAGGCGCGTCTGGTACCGGTCCGGCAGGATGGACGTGGTCACCCGCGCGGTCTCCATCCAGGCGAAGTCGTGCCGGTGGTTGAGCAGGAACCCCGTGATGCTGAGCACCA
>JAASSM010000033.1 GCA_021767885.1 bacterium
CCTGGCGAATCGGTCCCGGCGGATTTGTGCAGCTCTGGTAAAGGGCGCAGGCAGACCGGAGCAACACGGGTTGCTCCGCACGCTGCCGGAGCGCGGAGCGCAGCGGAGCTGGAACGACGGCCATTCACTGCGAGCTGCGCGCCGCGAACAGGACCCTTGGCGGTCCCGCAGAGGCACCATCGATTCGTGCAGAGGTTCCCCAGCGAATGCGGTATCCTCATGCGAACACCGCCCGGCGTCAACAGGATGAAGACCGACTCCGTCCGCGTATACGTCCACCTTTCCGCCGAGGAGTTCATGGCCTACTACCGCGGCCAGGCCCAGGCGGTGGTGGCCATCGCCGAGGATGGCCGACGCGTCGCCTTCCCCGCCAGCCGCCTGCGCCCCTACCTCGACCATGGCGGGGTCCACGGCCACTTCGAGCTTCGCTTCGATGCCGACCACCGCCTCACCACCATCCGGCGGGTGCGTTAATCGTCCGGCCCGTCGAGTTCCGGCAGGCGCACGCACAGCACCGAACCGCGGAAACCCTGCCCCAGGCGCAGCATGGGACTGGTGGGGACCCACTGATCGTGGTCCCGCGGCGAGATCCCCATCACCAGCAGATCGGCGCGGACCGCCTCGCCGGCCTCGAGGATGCTCTCCACCACGCGGCCGTGGGCCACGCGGCACTCGCAGGCCACGTCCGGCGGCACGAAGCTATCCGCCAGCGACTGCAACTCGTCGCGGGCCCGGCCGATGGCGTTCTCCTCGAAATCCCGGGGGAAGAACTCGGCCACCAGGGCCGAGCGGAACTCCGGCACCACGGTCAGCAGGTGCAGCGTGGCCCCGAAGGCCCGGGCCTGGGCCACGGCCTCGGGCAGGATGCCTCGCCAGTCACCGGGACGGGTGGCGTCCAGGGCCACCAGGATGCGCTTGTACATGCGGCGATACCTCCCTGCGACGTCGCTGGGCGAGCACCACCAGGCCCAGCAGGGCGAGCGCCGGGCCGTAGGCCCAGGCGCGGGCGGGTGTTTCGCGCTCGACCACCACGCCGGTGATGCGCCAGTCGAAATCCAGCCCCGCCCGCTGGGCGGCGCTGCCGTAGATCACATTGTCCACGATCACCGCGTCGTTTTCGATGCGCAACGCCAGCCCCTGGTTGGCGAGTCGCTCGCGCCCGTCAGAAGCGGCCGGCCCCAGGGGCAATGACACCGTGCGCCGGACCTGCTCGCCCGCCAGCGTCTGGCCCTCCGCCCGGACCTTCAGGCGGGCATCCGCCGGCCGACTGGCCGCCAGGTCGACGATCCGCTCGGGGGCCAGCACCTCGGTGGGCGGGAAGACCCGGTCCATCCACAGGCCCGGGTGGAACAGGGTCAGCGCCACCAGCAGCAGCGCCGCGCCCTCCCAGAGCCGGTTGCGGACCAGGAAGAAGCCCTGGGTGGCCGCGGCGAACAGCAGCATGGCCACGGTGGCCACCACGAAGGTGAAACCCGCCTGCCACCACGAGGTGACACCGATCAGCAGCAGGTCGGTATTGAAGATGAACAGGAACGGCAGGACGGCCATGCGCAGGTCGTAGGTGAAGCCCTGGATGCCGGTACGGATGGGATCGGAGCGGGCGATGGCCGCCCCGGCGAAGGCCGCCAGGCCCACCGGCGGGGTATCGTCGGCCAGGATGCCGTAGTAGAAGACGAACAGGTGGACGGCGATCAGCGGCACGGTGAGCCCCTGTTCCGCCCCCAGGGTGACGATCACCGGGGCCATCAGCGTGGAGACCACGATGTAGTTGGCGGTGGTGGGCAGGCCCATGCCCAGCACCAGGCTGATCACCGCGGTGAACAGCAGCATCAAGAACAGGTTGCCACCGGAGATCACCTCGACGAAGTCGGTCATCACCAGGCCGATGCCGGTGAGGGTCACCGACCCCACCACGATGCCCGCCGCGGCCGTGGCCACGGCGATGCCGATCATGTTGCGCGCACCGGCCTGCAGCCCCGCCACCAGGTCCCGCCCGCCGGCGGCGAGATCGCCCGCCGGGCGGGACCGGCCCCGGAACCAGCCGGCCAGCAGGGGCTGGGTGGCGACGATGAAGAGCATCAACAGGCTGGCCCAGAAGGCCGAGAGCGCGGGCGAGAGCCGCTCCACCACCAGGCACCAGACCAGCACCACCACCGGCAGCAAGAAGTGCAGCCCCTCGCGGGCCGCGGCCCAGAGCCCGCGGGGCTCGCTCCCGCCGCGGCGCTCGGCGCAGCGTACCCCGTAGCCCAGCAGGGCGACGTAGGCGGCCACCGAGACGCCGGCCAGCACCCAGCTGGCGGTCACGCCGAAGAGCGTGCGGGTCCAGCCGATGCCGTAGTAGACCACCGCCGACAGGATCACCAGGGCGAGGAAGGCGAACAGCGCACCCAGAAGCGCCCGGGGCAGGGACCGGCGGGGCCGGTCCTCGCCGCGGATGCCCAGCTTCACCGCCTCCAGGTGGACGATGTAGAGCAGGCCGATGTAGGCGATCACCGCCGGCAGCAAGGCGGCCTTGATCACCTCCAGGTAGGAGATGCCCACGTACTCCACCATCAGGAAGGCCGCCGCGCCCATGATCGGCGGGGTGAGCTGGCCGTTGGTGGAGGCCGCCACCTCCACCGCGCCGGCCTTGTGGGCGGGAAAGCCCACCCGCTTCATCAGCGGGATGGTGAAGGTGCCGGTGGTGACCACGTTGGCGATCGACGAGCCCGACACCAGCCCGCTCATCCCCGAGGCCACCACCGCCGCCTTGGCCGGCCCGCCGCGCAGGTGACCGAGCCCCGCCTGGGCCACGCGGATGAAGTACTGGCCGGCACCTGCCTGGTCGAGCAGGGCACCGAAGAGGACGAACAGGAAGACGAAGCTGGTGGAGACCCCCAGGGCCACGCCGAACACGCCCTCGGTCCCCAGCCACTGGTGGGAGAAGAGCTTGGCCAGGCTGGCCCCCTGGTGGGCGATCACGTCGGGCATGTACGGCCCGGCCAGGCTGTAGCCGAGAAACACCAGGGCGACCACCATCAACGGCGGCCCCAGGGCCCGGCGGGTGGCCTCCAGCAGCAGGAGCAGCCCGACCCCGGCGGCCACCAGGTCCGGGGTGGTGGGTGCACCGGCGCGGTCGGCGAGCTGGGTGTAGAAGACCAGGAGATAGCCGGCGGCGAAGGCCGCCGCCAGCGCCAGGGCGATATCCGCGATCGGCACCCGCTCGCGCGGCGAGCGCCGCCGGGCGGGGAAGAGGATGAAGGCGAGGAAGACGGCCAGCGCCAGGTGCAGCGAGCGCGCCCGGGTCTCGTTGAGGATGGCGAAGTCCAGCAGGAAGGGCAGCGGCGAGGCGAACCACAGCTGGAACAACGACCAGAACAGCAGCACCCCGCCCACCAGCCGGGCCATGGGGCCGGCCGGCCGGCGGGCCCCGGTCTCGCGCTGTTCCAGCTCCTCCGGCGTCTGGGCGCTCAAGGCGCTCCTCCCTGCCCCGGCGCGCGGGGGTCGCGGTTACTCGGCGGCACCGTCCAGGAGACCGGCCTCGCGGAAGTAGCGCCGGGCCCCGGGATGCAGCGGCGCGGTGAGCCCGTCGCGGGTCATGGAACGCTTGTCCAGCCGGGCAAACGCGGGGTGGAGGCGCCGGAAGCGATCGAAGTGGTCGAACACCGCGCGCACCACCTGGTAGACCCGCTCGGGCTCGGTGGCGGCCGTGCTCACCAGCGTGGCGGCGACGCCGAAGGTGGCCACGTCGGCGTCGGTGCCCTTGTAGGTGCCGCCGGGGATCACCGCGTGGCGGTAGTAGGGATTGGCCTCCACCAGCGCATCGATCTCGGGGCCGGCGACCTCCACCAGCACCGCGTCACAGGCGGTGGTGGCCTCCTTGATCGACCCCGAGGGGTGGCCGACGGTGTAGACCATGGCGTCGATCTTGTTGTCGCACAGGGCGCGGGCCTGCTCGGCGGCCTTGAGCTCGGAGACCAGGGCGAAGTCATCGCGGGTCCAGCCGAAGGCCTCCATCACCACCTCCATGGTGCCCCGCTGGCCGGAGCCGGGATTGCCGATGTTGACCCGCTTGCCCTGGAGATCGGTGAAGGTCTCGATCCCGGCGTCCGCCCGGGCGACCACGGTGAACGGTTCGGGATGCAGGGAGAACACCGCCCGCAGGTCCTCGAAGGGGCCGCGCTCGGCGAATTCGCTGGTGCCCTTGAAGGCATGGTACTGCCAGTCGGACTGGACGATGCCCAGGTCCAGCTCGCCGGCCCGCAGGGTGTTGAGGTTGTAGATGGAACCGCCGGTGCTCTCCACCGAGCAGCGGATGCCGTGGCGCTTGCGGTCGCGGTTGACCAGCCGGCAGATGGCCCCGCCGGTGGGATAGTAGACGCCGGTGACGGCGCCGGTGCCGATGGTGACGAACCGCTGCTCGGCGGTGGCGGGGCCCATCGAGACCAGGGCCAGCAGCCCGGCCAGTGCCGGCAACAAACCCGAAATACGACGCATGCGCTCCTCCTCAGATGATGCCGTGATCGCGCAGTTTCTTGCGCAGGGTACCGCGATTGATCCCCAGGCAGTCCGACGCCCGGCTCTGGTTGCCGTGACAGTACTCCATCACCGTCTCCAGCAGGGGGCGCTCCACCTCGCGGATGACCAGCTGGTACAGCCCCTCGGGCAGTTCGCCGTCGAGTTCCCGGAAATAGGCCTCCAGCACGCAGCGCACGGTGCTGTGCAACGGCTGGTCGGCGGGCTCGCGCTCTAGGGTCATGTCGGCGATCCTGGACAGGTTGGTTCGACTCATGCAGCCACCACTCCCTCGGCCTCCAGACGGCGGAAATACGCGGCCAGAACGGCCTGTTGCTCGGCCGGGCACTCGGCGCGGTTGATCCGGCCCGCGGCCTCCCGGCCCCCGGGCCAGCCGGCCAGGTACCAGCCCACGTGCTTGCGCGCCACCCGGGCCCCGCGCAGCTCGCCGTGCAGGGCATAGAGGCCATCGAGGTGCTCGCGCACCACCGCGGCCACCTCGGCCAGCGGCGGGTCGGGCAGGCGTTCGCCCCGCGCGAGCCAGGCGGCCACCTGGGCAAACAGCCAGGGACGCCCCTGGGCGCCGCGACCGATCATCACCCCGTCGGCCCCGGTCTCCTCCAGCACCGCCCCGGCCTGCTCCGGCGAGCGGATATCGCCGTTGGCCCAGACCGGCAGGTCCACGGCGGCACATATCTGCCTGATCGTAGCGTATTCCGCCCGGCCCCGGTACAGGTCGGCGCGGGTCCGGCCGTGCACGGCCAGGGCCCGGATGCCCTCGCGCTGGGCCAGCTCGGCGATGCGCACGCCGTTGCGCCGCGCCGGCTCGACACCGGTGCGGATCTTGGCGGTGACGGGGACCTCCACGGCCGCCACCACCGCGCGAAAGATCGCCGCCACCCGCGCCTCGTCGGCCAGCAGCGCCGAGCCGGCGGCCTTGCGGCAGACCTTCTTGGCCGGGCAGCCCAGGTTGATGTCGATCACCTGGGCGCCACGGGCAACGTTGAAGCGCGCCGCCTCGGCCAGCTGCCCTGGCTCGGAGCCGACCACCTGGACCACCCTCGGCTCGGCCTCGTCGCGGCTCACCCGCCGGCTGCGGCTCTTGTGGGTCTCGCGCAGCGAGGCATCCGCCGACTGCATCTCCCCCACCACCCAGCCGGCACCGTAGCGTCGGCACAGCTCGCGAAACGGGCGGTCCGTGATGCCCGCCATGGGGGCCAGGGCCAGGTTGTTCGCCAGGGGATAGGGTCCGATCTGCATGGAGCGGCATCGCCTGTCTGCGGGGCGGCGTATCTTACACCGCCCCCGGCGGGGGCGAAACCGGGGAGCGCCCCGATCCGCCGATCAGTCGAACACCAGCCCCGGCAGCCAGGTGGCCAGGCCGGGGAAGAGGGCCAGCACGCCCAGCATGGCCAGCTGGATGGCGATGAAGGGCGCCACGCCGCGGTAGATGTCGCCCGTGGCCACCTCGGGCGGGGCCACGCCGCGGAGATAGAACAGGGCGAAGCCGAAGGGCGGGGTCAGAAACGAGGTCTGCAGGTTGATGGCGATCATCACCCCCAGCCAGACCGGGTCCACGCCCATGATGAACAGCACCGGGGCGACGATGGGCACCACCACGAAGGTGATCTCGATGAAATCCAGCACGAAGCCCAGCAGGAACATCACCACCATCACCACCAGCAGCGCGCCCACGGTTCCCCCCGGCAGGCCGGTGAGCAGCTCGTGGACCAGGTCGTCGCCCCCCAGCCCGCGAAAGACCAGCGAGAACAGCGAGGCGCCCACGAAGATCATGAACACCATGCTGGTGACGCGGGTGGTGGTGCGCATCACGTCGCGCAGGATGGCCAGGCTGAAATGCCCCTGGGTGGCGGCCAGCAGCATCGCCCCCACGGCGCCCACCGAGGCGGCCTCGGTGGGGGTGGCCGCGCCCGCCATGATCGAGCCCAGCACCGCCACGATCAGCAGCACCGGCGGGACGAGGATCCGGGCCACCTCGCCCAGCGGACGCCGCGGGCCGGTGTCGTCCAGTGCCGGCAGGGCCTCGGGCCGGCGCCAGCCCTCGAACACCAGGTAGAGGATGTAGGCGCCCACCAGCACCAGGCCGGGGATCAGTGCGCCGGCGAACAGGTCGCCCACGGAGACGGTGTCCGGCGAGTAGATGCCCTGCTCGAGCTGGGCCTCGGTGAAGGCCGAGGAAAGCACTTCGCCCAGCAGCACCAGGATGATCGAGGGCGGGATGATCTGGCCCAGGGTCCCCGAGGCACAGATGCTGCCGGTGGCCACCGCCGGGTCGTAGCGGTGCTTGAGCATGGTGGGCAGGGCCAGCAGCCCCATGGTCACCACCGTGGCGCCGACGATGCCGGTGCTCGCGGCCAGCATCATGCCCACCACCATCACCGCGATGCCCAGCCCGCCGCGCATGGAGCCGAACTGCTCGCCCATGGTCTGCAGCAGGCTGTCGGCCACCCGCGAGCGCTCCAGCATCACCCCCATGAAGATGAACAACGGCACCGCGATCAGCGTCTCGTTGACCATGATGCCGTAGAGGCGGTTGGGCAGGGCGTGCAGCAGGGAGAGGTCGAAGATGCCGGCCGCCGCCCCGCCCAGGGCGAACAGCAGCGCCGTGCCCCCCAGGGTGAAGGCCACGGGGAAGCCGGCCAGCAGGAAGACGAACACCACCGCGAACAGTACCAGCGCGAGCCATTCCATGGGTCAGCCCTCCTCCCCGTCGGCGCGTCCCAGCGTCAGCCCCGCCCGCAGGATGCCCGCCACGCTCTGGAGGATGAGCAGGGCGGGCATCAGGATCAGCACGCTCTTGAGCAGGTAGACGAACGGCAGCCCGCCGGCGTCCGGCGAACCCTCCTGCAGACGCCAGCTGGAGGCGACGAACTCCCAGCTCATCCACAGGATCGCCACCGCCATGGGCAGCAGCAGCACCAGGTGCCCGGCGATCTCCAGGGCGGCCCGGCCACGCGGTGGCAGGCGGCGATTGACGATGTCCACGCGCACGTGCTCGTCGTGGCGCAGGGTGTAGGCCGCGCCGAGCATGAACACCAGCGCGTGCATGTAGGTGACCGACTCCTGCAGGGCGATCCAGCCCAGGTCGAAGCCGTAGCGCAGGACGACGATGGCGAAGGTGGTGAAGACCATCGCCAGGGTGAGCCAGGACACCAGCCGGCCGACACCCTCGTTGACCGCCTCGAGCACGCGGATCAGTCCCTGCACGGCCATCAGACAGACGCCTCCACGCCCAGTGGCTCGGCCGTGGCCCGGCGATCCTCGAGGATGGCGCAAAAGATCCCGGGATCCTTGATATGGGTCATCTCGCCCTCCTTGGGGAAGTGCAGGTCCTGCAGGCGCGAGAGCCAGAAACGCAGCGCCGCGGCGCGCAGCATCACCGGCCAGTCCTCCCTCTCGGCCCCTTCCAGCGGGCGCCGGGCGCGGTAGGCGGCCAGCAGGGCATCGGTGAGCGCCGGGTCGAGGGTGCCGTCATCGCGCGAGCACCAGTCGTTGACGGTCACCGCCAGGTCGAACAGCCAGGCGTCGTTGCAGGCGTAGTAGAGATCGATGATGCCGGTGAGCCGCTCGCCCTCGAACAGGGCGTTGTCGCGGAACAGGTCGGCATGGACCACGCCGCGCGGCAGGCGATCGCGGCGGTGGGCATCCTGGAAGGCCAGCTCGTCGTCCAGCAGCCGCTGTTCGTCGTCCCCCAGGTGGCCGGCCAGGCGCCGCGCGGCGGCATGCCACCAGCGCGGGCCGCGGTCGTTGTCGCGGTGTCCCGGGAAGTCCGCGCCGGCCAGGTGCAGACGCGCCAGCCAGTCGCCGATCTCGCGGCAGTGGGCCACGCCCGGGGCCTCCACCGAGGCGCCGGGCAGGCGATCCACCAGGGCGGCGGGCTTGCCCTTGAGTGTCTGCAGGTAGCGCCCCCCGCGATCGCCCAGCGGATGGGGGGTGGGAATGCCGGCCTCGGCGAGGTGGGCCATCAGGTCGAGATAGTAGCCCAGCTCGTCCGGGGCATGGTTCTCGAAGATCGTCAGGACGTATTCGCCCCCGGTGGTGGTGACGAAGTAGTTGGTGTTCTCGATGCCGGCCCGAATGCCCGCGTAGTCCACCAGCTCGCCGCTGTCGAAGCGTCGCAGGAAGACCACCAGCTCGCCGCGCTCGATCCTCGTGTATACCGACATTGACTCGCTCTCGTGTTCGCTTGGCGGGGATCGGGGCTACCAGGAGAAGATCACCCAGCTGGGCACTACCACGCCGCGCTCCAGCTCGCCCTGCCGGGCGTCGAGGACACCATCGCCGTTGTAGTCGAGCAGGTAATAGGGCGGCCCCACCCTGGGGGTGATCCGGACCATGTAGACCTGGCCGTTGCGCCGGTAGGCCTCGACCCGGGCATCCTGTTCGCGGGCGGACTCGATCTCGGGCTCGAGCGACTCGATCACCGGGTTGTCGGCCAGCGGGGTGGGCTCGCCGGCCGGCTCGGCGTCGCCGCCGGCAGTGGGCTCGGGCGGCGGCGGCAACTCGGTCTGAGCGGCGAGCGGCGCGGCGAAGGCGAGGGCGGCGAGCGCCGCG
>JAASSM010000034.1 GCA_021767885.1 bacterium
TCCCGCCGAGCACGCCGGTCACCAGGGCGGCCAGGGGGCGGAAGACCGCGAAGAAGGGGCCCATCAGCGCCCCGGTCACCGCGATGGAATCCACGCCGGTCTGGGGCGTGGAGATCAGGAAGGACGTGGTCGCCGCCGGGCTGGCCCCGTGACGCCGCAGGCTCGCGGCCACCGGGATCACGCCGCACGAGCACAGGGGCAGCGGCACGCCGAAGATGGCGGCCTTCCACACCGGCCCCTGGCCGCCGCCGCCGAGATGGCGTTCGAGCCAGCGGGCCGAGACGTACACCGAGAGCAGACCGGCCACCAGGAATCCCAGCAGCAGCCAGGGCGCCATCTGGGCGGTGACCAGCCAGAGGGCGGCGAGGAAGTCGGTCAAGAAGTCCAGCATCCCAGGTACCACCGGGGTTGAGGATCATGGGTCTCGTGCGGGCGGGCCTGGCGACCGCCGACTAGATCCTCGCCACGCCCAGGAACACCGCGTGCAGCGCCACCACGAGGGCGGTCAACAGGTGCCGGGCCCCGGCGGGCGAGAGGCCGGGAAAGCGCAGCGAGAGGTCGTCGCAGCGATCGAGGCAATCGCCGCACAGGGTACAGGAGATCCGGGGCTCCTGCCGCCGCCAGGCCTCCTGGTCCAGCGCCCCGTAGCGGCAGTCGGCACGGCAGGCGCCGCAACTGCGGCAGGACGGGGCGATCCGCAGGCGGAACGGCGAGATCCGGCCCAGCCGCACCACGAGCCAGCCCAGCGGGCAGAAGCTCGTGCAGTGGGCCATCCAGCCCCGCCGGGCCGACACCGCCGCCATCACCCCCACGCCCGCCAGCCCCAGGCCACCGGCCAGCAGCGCCGCGGTGGCGGCCGCCGCCCCGGAGATGCGCAGCAGCCAGGCGGCGACCAGCGCGACCACCAGCAACGCGAGGCGGAGGGCCTCCCGGCGGCGCGGCGCCAGGGCCCGGCCCGGCCGGCGCGAGCGCGCCAGCGTGTTGTCCCAGGCCCCCACGTAGCAGAGCCAGCTGCACCACGCCGGTCCCACGAGCACCAGCGTCGAGAGCAGCAGGATGGGCATGAAGAGGCCCTCGCCACGGTAGACCGGTCCGGCGGCCACCAGGGCGGGAACGGGCAGGTGGAGATGCCCCGTCATCAGGCACTGCTCCACGCCGGCCAGCCCGAGCAGGAGCTGGCCGAAGAAGACGGCGGAGAAGAACAGCCAGATCCGTGCGCGCAGGCGGGCCCAGGCGCCCGGCCGCTGCAACAGGGCCGCCAGCCAGCCGGCATAGGCGGCGAGCACGGCCACCTCCGCCCAGCCGGCACCGGGCAGGAACCGCTCGGCCAGCAGGATGGGCGGATCGACCACCAGCTGGACCACCGTCAGCAGCGCCGCCGCCAGCGCCGCAGCGCCCACCACGGGCGCCAGGGCCAGGGAACGGGATGGAGCGAGGGCGAGAGGCGTGGCTGCCGGTTCGGTCCGCAAGGTGGCACCTCCTGGCGCTACGATGCGAGGAGAAAGCGAAGAAAACAAGTCGGGGATCGGGGCGATGGTCGTTCCCCGGATCCGGGGCGGGTGCGGATCCGGATGGCGGGCCGCCGGCGGGTCAGGGCCGGTAGCGGACGCGCGTCCCGAACTCCACCGACAGGCGGATCTCCTCGGCCGACAGCGCCGTCGGGAACAGCGTCCCGGAGATCTTGGCGCCGTAGAAGGAGCAGCCGGCGAGGTTGGCGTCGCTGAGATCGACGCCGCGCAGGTCGGCGTCGCGGAAGTAGCTGTCGGAGAAGTCCAGGCCCTCGGCATCGAGGCCACGCAGGTCCAGGCCGCGCAGATCCACGCCCCGCAGGTCGCAGGTGGCGCCCTGCTGTCGCCGCAGGTTGAAGCCCTGCGTGTCGTCCACGCGGAGCATCTGGTACAGCGGATCCTTGGTGAAACGGGGACGCTCGGCCTTCATCGCGACCTCCACGGACTGGCGAACGGCAGGTTTCAGATCCCGTTATCGTCCGCTGCCGCCGGGGCTTGACCGGCAGCTGCGACGGCGGCGCGCTCGGCGGCCCGGGCCTGGGCGCGGCCGGCGTCGAGGTCCACCCGCAGCAGCAAAGCGCCCCCGCCGACGAAGAAGGCGATGAGCGCGAGGATGGACAGGCGGCTGGTCCCCATGATCATGCCCACCAGGGCGAAGATCAGCGGACCGGCGATGCCGGCGAACTTCCCGCTGGTGGAGTAGAAGCCGAAGAACTCCGCGCTCTTGTGACGGGGCACCATGCTGCCGAAGAGCGACCGGCTGAGGGCCTGGCAGCCACCCTGCACGGTGCCGACCAGGGCGGCCAGGACGTAGAACTGCCAGGCGGTGTGCAGGAAGAAGCCCAGGATGCAGATCAGCGTGTAGACGCCCAGCCCGCCCAGCAGCACCGGCCGCGCACCGTGGTGGTCGGCGAGCCGGCCCATGAGCAGGGTGCAGGGCAGGCCCACGAACTGCGTGAGCACCAGGGCGCGGATCATGTCGGCGGTGCCGATGCCGATCTCCCCGCCGTAGGCGGTGGCCATCTTGACGATGGTGCCGATGCCGTCGTTGTACAGCCAGTAGGCCGCGAGCATCACCAGCAGGGGCCGGTAATCGCGCAGGTTGCGCCAGGTGCGGGCGAGGCGGCCGAAGCTCTCCCGCCAGACGCGGCCAGGCGCCACGTGGCCGGCCACCGGCGGCTCCGGCACCAGGCGCAGCAGCGGGATGGCGAACACCAGCCACCAGGCGGCCACGCTGAGGAAGCTGGCGCGGATGGCGGGCCCCGCCCCGCCGAAGCCGAAGCGGTCGGGCAGCGTGATCCACAGGGCATTGATCACCAGCAGCAGGCCGCCCCCCAGGTAACCCCAGGCGTAGCCGCGCGACGAGAGGCGGTCCATCTCCCCCGGGCGCGCCACGTGGGGCAGCAGCGACTCGTAGAAGACGATGGAGCCGGCGAAGCCCAGGTTGGCGAGCACGAACGCCGCCGCGGCCAGCGGCCAGCTGGCGTCCGGCAACAGGGCGAAGCTCGCCGTGGCCAGCACGCCCAGCAACCAGAACGCCGCCAGCAACCGCTTCTTCAGGCCGGCGGCGTCGGCCACGGCCCCGAGCAACGGGCTGGCCACCGCCACCAGCAGCAGGGCGCCGCCGGTGATCAGGCCCCAGTGGCTGGTGGCCGCGCTGGCGCTCAGGCCATCGGCCTCGGCGATGCTGCGGAAGAACGGCGGAAACACCGCGGCCATCACCGTGGTGGCGAAGGCGCTGTTGGCCCAGTCGTAGAGGATCCAGGCGCGCGTCCGGCGGCGGTGCCGGACTTCTGCGGCTTCCTGGCTGCGATCATCGCCCGCGCGCGCGGTCACCGCCGACCTACCAGTAGAAGAAGAGGCCGGCCTGCGGCCACAGGGTCACCGACTCGTCGTCGCTCTGGTAGGTGAAGTCGGCATCGATCTTCACGGCCCAGCGCTGGCCGAGCAGGTACTCGATGCCCACGCCGAATCCCGTGTTCCACGAGCTGTCCTCGTTCCAGAACTCCCGGCCGTCCTCGTGGCGGCCCCGCTCGTCGTGAGAGAAGTAGCCCACGCCGGTCAGCAGGAACAGGCGCAGCCGGGGATCCTGGCGCAGCAGGTACTGCAGCTCGACGCCCACGTTGTGGCGGTGATCGTCCTCGGTGTTCCAGATCCCGCCGGCCACCTGCAGCTGCTGGTACCACTGCAGGGGCCACTTGAAGGCCAGGCCCATGCCCCCGATCTGGCCCACGTGCAGGCCGATGCCCCCCTCGAGGGGGTCGTCCATCCGGTTCCAGTCGGGCTCGGCCGCCGTGGCGGGGGCGAGGCCGGCGGCCACGAGGGCCAGGCCGATGAGCAGGGACCGCACGCTCGCACCGCGCGGCCAGCGATGATGACCATCCATGTCGCGTGTCTCCTTCGTCGCGTCCGGCGTGGGGAGCCGTCGCGGCCATGGTGCCACAGGGTCGCCGCCAGCGCCAGCGGGAGATGGCCGGCCTCGCAGGACCGGTCCGGCCCGGGTGAAAGAGAGACGGGCCGACCATCCTGGTCGGCCCGTCGGGGGCACCTGCGATTCCGTTCGCGGCCCCCTGCCTCCTGGACCCCGCCACCGGCCGCCGGCCGGGTCCCCTGCCCCGGCCTAGCTGCAGCCCGTGGTCGCCCCGCAGTTGTTGCACTTGTAGCAGGCGCCGTTGCGCACGGTCACCGAACCGCACTCCGGGCACGGCGGGCTATCGGCCTGGGTCGCGAAGACCTGGTGCTCCTGGTCCTCGATGCTACCGGCCGCGGCGGCCATGGCCCGCATGGCCGGCGCCGCCTCGGCGTCCGCCTTCTCGATGGCGTCGGGCGCGGGGGTGGCCTGCTGGGCCTGCTCGCCGAACTTCAGGTCCAGCCAGCGGAAGATGTAGTCCATGACCGACTTGGCCATGGGGATCTCCGGGTTGGTGGTCATGCCGCTGGGCTCGAAGCGCATGTGGCTGAACTTGCCCACCAGCACCTTCAATGGCACGCCGTACTGCAGCATGATGGAGACCGCCGTGGCGAAGCTGTCCATCAGGCCGGAGACCACCGAGCCCTCCTTGGCCATGCTGATGAACATCTCGCCGGGCTTGCCGTTGGGATAGAGGCCGACGGTGATGTAACCCTCGTGGCCGCAGATGGAGAACTTGTGGGTCACCGCCTGACGCTCGTCCGGCAGGCGGACGCGGTGCGGCTCCGGCGGGGCGAGCAGCTCCGTTTCGCCGCTCTTGCTGGCCTTCTCCTCGTCCTTGCCGGTGTTCAGCGGCTGCAGACGCTTGGAGCCGTCGCGGTAGATCGCCACTGCCTTGAGCCCCAGCTTCCAGGCCTCGATGTAGGTCTCCATGACCTCGTCCACCGACACGTCGCGCGGCATGTTCACCGTCTTGCTGATGGCGCCGGAGAGGAAGGGCTGGGTGGCGGCCATCATCCGGATGTGCCCCATGTAGTGGATGGAACGCTTGCCGTTGCGGGCCTGGAAGGCGCAGTCGAACACCGGCAGGTGCTCCTCGGCCAGATGGGGCGCCCCCTCGATGGTCTCGTGCTCGTCGATGAACGCGAGGATCTCCTCGACCTCGTGGTCCTCGTAGCCCAGACGCTCGAGGGCGGCCGGCACGGTGTGGTTGACGATCTTCAGCAGGCCGCCGTCCACCAGCTTCTTGTACTTCACCAGGGCGATGTCCGGCTCGATGCCGGTGGTGTCGCAGTCCATCATGAAGCCGATGGTACCGGTGGGGGCGAGCACCGTGACCTGGCTGTTGCGGAAGCCGTAGTCGTGCCCCACCACGAAGGCCTTGCGCCACACCTCGTCGGCGGCGGCGTACAGGTCCTCCGGCACGCGGTTGCGGTTGATGCCGCCGAGGGCGGCGCGGTGCTTGCGGATCACCTCGAGCATGGGCTCGCGGTTCTCCTCGTACCCGGCGAAGGGGCCGATCTCCTCGGCGATCTCCGCCGACGTGAGGTAGGACTGGCCGCAGAGCAGGGCGGTGATGGCCGCGGCGTAGTCCCGGCCCTCGTCGCTGTCGTAGGGCAGGCCGCGGCTCATGAGCAGGGCGCCCAGGTTGGCGTAACCGAGGCCGAGCGGGCGGAAGCGCTTGCTGTTGCGGGTGATCTCCTCGCGCGGGTAGCTGCTGTTGTCCACGATGATCTCCATGGCCAGCAGCATCACGCCCACGGCGTGGCGGAAGCTCTCGATGTCGAACTCGCCGTCCTCGCGCCGGAACTTCATCAGGTTCAGCGAGGCCAGGTTGCAGGCGGAGTTGTCCAGGAACATGTACTCGCTGCAGGGATTGGACGCGTGGATGCGATCGGTGTTCTTGCAGGTGTGCCAGTCGTTGATGGTGGTGTCGAACTGCATGCCCGGATCGCCGCAGACGTGGGTCCCCTCGGCGATCTTCCGCATCAGCTCGCGGGCCTTGTACGTGTCCATGGGCCGGCCGTCGGTCACCGCGCGGGTGGTCCAGGTGCCGTCCTCCACCACCGAACGCATGAACTCGTTGGTCACGCGCACGGAGTTGTTGCTGTTCTGGAAGAAGACGGAGTTGTAGGCCTCGCCATTGAAGCTGCCGTCGTAGCCCTGGTCGATCAGCGCCCAGGCCTTGCGCTCCTCGTTCACCTTGCAATCGATGAACTCGGCGATGTCGGGGTGGTCGGCGTTGAGGATCACCATCTTGGCCGCACGGCGGGTCTTGCCGCCGGACTTGATCACGCCGGCGAAGGCGTCGAAGCCCCGCATGAAGCTCACCGGGCCGGACGCCTGGCCACCGGCGGAGAGCTTCTCCCGGCTCGAGCGCAGCGGCGAGAGGTTGGTGCCGGTCCCGCTGCCGTACTTGAAGAGCAGGCCCTCGGTCTTGGCCAGATCCAGGATCCCGGCCATGCTGTCGTCCACGGCGTTGATGAAGCAGGCCGAGCACTGGGGCTTCGCCTCCACGCCCACGTTGAACCAGACCGGGCTGTTGAAGGCGGCGTGCTGGTGCAGCAGGAGGTACTTGAGCTCGTCGCGGAAGCTGTCGCAGTCCTCCACGGAGGCGAAGTAGCCGTCGGCCAGGCCCCACCCGGTGATGGTATCGGCCACCCGGCCGATGAGCTGGCGGACCGAGGTCTCCCGATCCGGGGTGCCCTGGCCGCCGCGGAAGTACTTGCTGACCACCACGTTGGTGGCCATCTGGCTCCAGTCCGCGGGGATCTCCACGTCGTCCTGACGGAACAGGACCTCGCCCTTGTCACTGGCGATGGTGGCCGAGCGCCGCTGCCACGCGACCTGCTCGAAGGGGTCCTCGCCCGGACGGGTGTAACGGCGCACGACGCTCAGTCCCTTGACCGTCTCCCTGGCACCGGCCTCGGCGAGGGGGGCCGGCGCGGTGTCGCCGGAGAACAGGACGTTGTCCATCTGCTTCTTCTCGTAACGTTCCTTCACGATAGCTCCTTCGTCCGGCCGGAGACGGTGGCGTCGCGTCCTTGCGCCCTGGTTGCCCTGCATGACCGTCCCGAGGTGATTTCCGGTCTCGCTGCGGTTCGGATCCAGGATCGCGCCGGTTCGCCGGCATCCGGGTCTTGCGGGCGAACAGACCGGGCGACCGCGCGGTTACCCCAACATGTGGGGCCAGACCTGGTGTTCGAATACATTCCCTTGGGGGACCGCAATATCTCGCAGATCCGTGAAGCGGCCAAGGAAAAAGTCGCGGGATCCGGACCCGGAGATTTCTGGATGCCGCGCGGGCCCCGAATCGCGGGAAGAATCGTGGTCTGCGCCCCACCTCGCCCGGTAAAAAAAATGTTCACGCCGGTGGGGCCTGGGCGGTCCGGAGCTTTCCGGGCGGCCACGGCAAGCTCGTCGCGCACGGCGGCCAACAGCCATGACCGATTCATCGACAACGAGTTACGAGGTCTGCAGGTCAGCTCCGAAATGGCTCAGCGCGGCCCCAGCCGCTCCACCACCTCGGCCACCGCCGCCCGCGCCCGCTCGCGGCCGGTGCGGAACGCCTCGCGCACCTCCTGCGGGGTCCCGCTGGCGCCCATGGGGTCGGGGAACGGCCGCGCCCAGTGCCGCGATGGATCCCGCAGCGCCGGCAGGTAGCGCGTCGCCTCCTCGCTGAGCGTGACCACCACGTCGAACGCGTCGAGGTCCAGGCCGTCGATGGATTTCGAGTGCTGGCCGTCCAGGCTCAGCCCCACCTCCTGCATCACCGCATCGGCCCGGCGGCTCACCGGCGAGGTCAGCAGCCCGGCGCTCGCCACCTCCCAGCCGTCGGGAAACAGGCGGCGCGCCCACGCCTCGGCCATCTGGCTGCGGCAGGCGTTGGCCGTGCACACGAAGAGGACCCTCATGCCCCGGCCCCGAGCAGCGCCAGCATGCCGTCGAGATCCCGCAGGGCGCGCTCGCACTCGCCAGCCGCCACCGCATCGGCGAGCCCGGCCTCGGCCAGGGCCAGGTCCAGTTCCGCCGGCGGGACCCGCACGGCGCCCGCGTCATGCCCGTGCGCGGCCGCCAGGAGGTTGGCCACCCGCACCACCGCCGTCAGGCTGCCCGCCGGCGCCGGCCGGTGGTGGCCCGCGATGGCCGCCACCAGATCGGGCGGGAAATTCCAGGCCTCGGCCACCGCCGCGCCCGCCTCGGCGTGGTCGAAGCCGAGCAGGTCGCGCTCCGCCAGCACGAGCTGGCTGTCGTCCAGATCCGGCGGGAGCTGCTCGAGATGATCCCGGAGCGGGCGGTCGAGCAGCAGCTTGCCGATGTCGTGGAGGATGCCGGCGGTGAACAGGCGATCACGGTCCCGACCCGCCGCGCCGCCGGGCGCCAGGCGCGCCGCGAGCAGGCCGCAGGCGAGGGCGTGACGCCAGAGCTGGCCGCGCGGCAGGCGGTAGGCCGTCACCGCCACCTGCAGCAGTCGTCCCATGCTCGCCGCGAAGGCCACCGTCAGGACCGTCCGGCTGCCCAGCCGGACCAGGGCGTCCCGGACGCTGCCCACCTCCCGCCCCAGGCCGTAGTAGGAGGAGTTGCAGAGCTTGAGCACGTTGGCGGTCAACCCCGGGTCCTTCTCCACCACCGAGACCAGCTCGTCCACCTCCACGTCGGGGTCCTCGAGGAGGGTCAGCAGACGGGCACTGGTGGCCGGCATGGCGGCCAGCTCCGGGGTCGCGCCGACGAGCCGGGCGAGGTCGGTGTTCATGGGGCTCCTCTTCGTCGTGGATCTCCGGCGAGGATCTTGCCACAGGTGCCACCGATCGCCAAGCGCATGAAACGGCCTGGATCGCGGGGCACCGGAGCGATAGTCTCGGCGCCATGCATCCTCTCCGCTCCCTCGCATCGCGCATCATGGCCCTGCTGGCGGTCCTGATGGCCAGCGGCGCCGCGCTGGCCGGCGCCGCCTGGTGGCGCCTCGCCCCGGGCGAGCTGCCCCATGCCGGCCCCTGGCCCGGCGCCGCCCTGCCTGCCGGCCCGCTCGCCGTGGGCCTGGCCCTCGGGGCCGGCGTGCTGGCTGCCCTGGCCTGGCGAGGCGGCCGCGAGGCGGCCCGGGGCGTGGACGGCCGGA
>JAASSM010000035.1 GCA_021767885.1 bacterium
CCAATGGCCGCGGCGACTCGGTGATCCTCCCGTTCCTCGCCAGCCAGGGCATCACCAGCCTGGACCACATCGTGGCCAGCCATTACCACGCCGACCACATCGGCGGCCTGGACGAGGTCTACGCCGAGACTGGCGCCGCGGGCGGCGTCTGGGACCGCGGCTGGGACTACACCACCATCACGTACGGCAACTATGCCAGCGCCGTGGCCGCGGACCGGCAGACGCTGGTTCCGGGCCAGGTCTTCGACCTCGGCGCCGGCGTCACCGTCACCTGCATCGCCCTCAACGGCAACGGCCAGCTCTCCCCGCCCCACGACGACAGCTCCCTGGAGAACGAGTACTGCGTGGCCCTGCTGGTGGAGTGCGGCGACTTCGACTACTTCCAGGCCGGCGACCTGATCGGGACCGACGACAGCGGCCACGAGGACATCGAGACCAGCGTGGCCGCCTCGCTGAGCGCCCTGGGCAAGGCCGACCTCGAGGTCTACAAGGTCAACCACCACGGCAGCTACACCAGCAGCAACGCCACCTTCCTGAACACCGTCACGCCGGAGGTGGCGGTGATCTCGGTGGGGGCGGACAACTCCTACGGCCATCCTCACCAGGAGCCCATGCAGCGCCTGCAGACCCGCGACGTGTTCGTCTACCAGACCACCGAGGGGGCCGGCTGGGTGCTGCCGCCGGAGGACATGACGGTGGTGGGCGGCCACGTGGTCATCGCCACCGCGGGCACCGGGACCTACACCGTGAACGGCGACGTCTGGGAGATGGACGAGCAGGCGCCCACCGCCGCGCCGGCCACCCCGGACGCCTTCGCCCTGCTGGGCAACCACCCCAACCCGTTCAATCCCGCCACCAGCATCGTGCTGACCAGCGAGCGCGGCGGCGGCGGCCTCCTCGAGGTGTTCGACCTCGCCGGCCGCCGCCACTGGCACCAGCGGTTCGAGGCGCCGGCCGGGCGCCACGCCCTGGTCTGGCGGGGTCGCGACCAGGCCGGGCGGGAGCTGCCCACCGGGGTGTACCTGTACCGCGTGACGCTGCCCGACGGTGGCGGCGCCGGCCGCATGGTCCTGACCCGCTGACCGCGACCGGACCCCCGCACTCCGGGATGGACACGGCGGCCGGCGCCCGGTAGGATCTGCTCCCGGCCGTTCGGTTCATCACGCTGGACTCCGGGGGTCGCCATGCACGCCGCTCATCCCGCCCTGCTCGTCCTCGAGGACGGCACCCGGTGGCCCGGACACGGGTTCGGCGCCGACGCCGTGGCTGCCGGCGAGGTGGTCTTCAACACCAGCCAGACCGGTTACCAGGAGATCCTCTCCGACCCCAGCTACGAGGGCCAGCTGGTCACCCTCACCATGCCGCAGATCGGCAACACGGGCGTCAATCACGACGACCTCGAGAGCGACCGGGTGCGCGCCGCCGCCCTCGTCTGCCGCGAGCTCTCGCCGGTGGTCAGCAGCTGGCGCGCGACGGCCGATCTGCCCGGCTGGCTCCTGCGGCACGGCGTCCCCGGCATCACCGGCCTGGACACGCGCGCCCTGGTGCTCCACCTGCGCGACCGGGGCACCATGCGCGGCGCGCTGGGCTGTGGTCCGGCCGCCGAGGCCGCCGGCCTGCTGCAGGCGGCCCGCGCCTGCCCGCCCATGACGGGCTGCGATCTCACCGCGGTCGTGAGCTGCCGGGAGCCCTACGCCGGCCCGGCGCCACCCGGTGGCATCCGCTGGCGGGTCACGGCCTACGATTTCGGCATCAAGCGGGCGCTGCTGCGCGAACTGGCGGCGCGGGGCTGCGCGGTCACCGTGGTCCCCGGCGACACGCCCGCCGCCGCGGTGCTGGCGCAGGCACCCGACGGCGTCTTCCTGAGCAACGGGCCCGGCGATCCGGCCGCCGCCACCGGCGCCATCGCCATCGTCGGCGAGCTGCTCGGCAAGGTCCCGCTCTTCGGCGTCTGCCTGGGCCACCAGCTGCTGGCCCTCGCCCTGGGCGGACGCACCGGCAAGCTCAAGTTCGGCCACCGCGGGGGGAACCATCCCGTCCGCGAGGTCCTGGGCGGCCGCGTGGAGATCTCCGCCCACAATCACGGCTTCGCCGTGGACGCCGGCAGCCTGCCCGACCACGTCGAGGTGACCCACGTCAGCCTCAACGACGGCTGCTGCGAGGGCCTCGCCGTGCCCGGACTGCGCGCCTTCTCGGTGCAGTACCACCCCGAGAGCAGCCCCGGCCCGCACGACTCCGGCCACCACTTCGACCGCTTCATCGAGCTCATGGCCCGGCCACCGGAGGTGCGCCATGCCGAGGCGTGAGGACATCCGCTCCATCCTGATCCCCGGCTCCGGCCCCATCACCATCGGCCAGGGCTGCGAGTTCGACTACTCCGGTGTCCAGGCCTGCAAGGTCCTGCGCGGTCTCGGCTACCGCGTGATCCTGGTCAACAGCAATCCCGCCACCATCATGACCGACCCCGACCTGGCCGACGCGACGTACGTGGAGCCGCTCCACCCCGCGCTGGTGGAGACCATCATCGCGCGCGAGCGCCCCGACGCGCTGCTGCCCACGGTGGGCGGGCAGACCGGCCTGAACCTGGCCGTGCAGCTGGCCGAGCGCGGCGCGCTGGAACGCCATGGCGTGGAGCTCATCGGCGCCCGCCTGGAGTCCATCCGTCTGGCCGAGGATCGCCGCCGCTTCCGCGAGGCGATGCAGGCGGCCGGCGTCCCGGTCCCGCCCAGCGTCACCTGCACCAGCGTGGCCGAGGCCGAGGCCGCGGCACGGCAGGTGGGGTTCCCCGTCCTGGTCCGCGCCAGCTTCACCCTCGGCGGCGCGGGCAGCGGCATGGCCGGCGACCGGGAGAGCTTCCTCGCCCTGGCCGCCCACGGCCTGCGCCAGAGCCCCGTGGGCGAGATCCTGGTGGAGCGGTCGCTGGCCGGCTGGAAGGAGTACGAGCTGGAGGTCATGCGCGACCGCGCCGGCAACTTCGTGACCGTCTGCACCATCGAGAACCTGGACGCCATGGGCGTGCACACCGGCGACTCGCTCACCGTCGCGCCGGCCATGACCCTGACCGACAAGGAGCAGCAGCACCTGCGCGACCTCGCCCGCCGTGTCCTGCAGGCGGTGGACGTGCAGACCGGCGGCAGCAACGTCCAGTTCGCGGTGCACCCGCGCACCGGCGAGACCTTCGTCATCGAGATGAACCCCCGCGTCTCGCGGTCGTCCGCCCTGGCGAGCAAGGCCACGGGCTTCCCCATCGCCAAGCTGGCCGCCCAGCTCGCCGTGGGCCTGACCCTGGACGAGGTGGCCAACGACATCACCGGCGCCACCCCCGCCAGCTTCGAGCCCAGCCTGGACTACTGCGTGGTCAAGGTCCCGCGCTGGAACTTCGAGAAGTTCCCCGAGGTGGACGCCACGCTCGGGCCGCAGATGAAGTCCGTGGGCGAGGTCATGGCCATCGGCCGCACCTTCGCCGAGGCCCTGAACAAGGCCCTGCGCGGCCTGGACATCGGCCTGGACGGTTTCGGCGGGGCCCTGGCCGACCTCGCCGAGGCCGGCGCCGACACCGATCCCGCCCGGCTCGCCCGCCCCACCGCCGCTCGCCTGGCCAACCTGGCGGCCTGGCTGCGCACGCACCTCGACGCGCCGGACGCGGTGGACCGGGCGGCCGAGCACAGCGGCTGGGATCGCTGGTTCCTCGCCCAGCTCCTGCGCATCCTGGACCTGGAGCGGGAACTCGGCCGGGCCGCGGCGCTGACGCCCGAGCTGCTGCGCCAGGCCAAGCAGCTGGCCCTGAGCGACCGGGCGGTGGCCCGGCTCCGCGGCACCGACGAGGACGACATCCGCGCCCGCCGGCGCCAGTGGGAGCTGCGCCCCCGCTACTACCAGGTGGACACCTGCGCCGGCGAGTTCGCCGCCACCACGCCCTATCTCTACTCCCACTACGAGGGCGGCAGCGATGCGCCCCCCACGCGGCGCCCCAAGGCCCTCATCCTCGGCGGCGGGCCCAACCGCATCGGCCAGGGCATCGAGTTCGACGCCTGCTGCGTCCAGGCCTGCTGGGCCCTGCGGGAACTGGGCTACGAGACCATCATGGTCAACTGCAATCCCGAGACCGTCTCCACCGATTACGACACCGCCGACCGCCTCTACTTCGAGCCGCTGACGCTGGAGGACGTGCTGGGCATCGTCGAGCGCGAGCGGCCGGACGGCGTCCTCGTGCAGTTCGGCGGCCAGACGCCCATCAACCTGGCCCACGGCCTGGCGGCGGCCGGCGTGCCCATCTGGGGCACACCGCCGGACAGCCTGGACCTGGCCGAGGATCGCGGCCGCTTCGGCCGCCTGCTGCGGGAGCTGGACATCGACCATCCCCGCTGGGGCCTGGCCCATGACCGCGAGGAGGCCCACCGCATCGCCGGGGACATCGGCTTCCCGGTGCTGGTGCGGCCGAGCTTCGTCCTGGGCGGCCGCGCCATGGCCATCGCCTACGACGGGGCCCAGCTCGACCGCTACCTGGCCGCCGCCACGGAGGTCTCCCCCGGCGCCCCCGTGCTCATCGACCAGTACATCGAGGACGCCTACGAGGTGGACGTCGACGCGGTGGCCGACGGCAAGGACGTGGTGCTGATGGGCGTGATGCAGCACATCGAGGAGGCCGGCGTCCACTCCGGCGACAGCGCCTGCGTGCTGCCGCCGTACAAGGTGAGCCTCTACCACCTGGACCTCATCCGCAAGGCCACCGAGAAGCTGGGCCGGGCGCTGAAGGTGCGTGGCCTGATGAACGTGCAGTACGCGGTGAAGGACGACGACGTCCGCGTCCTGGAGGTCAACCCCCGCGCCAGCCGCACGGTGCCCTTCGTGAGCAAGGCCACCGGCGTGGACATCGCGCGGGTGGCGGCCAAGGTGCAGGCCGGCCTGTCGCTCCGCGATCTGGGCATCCTGGAGACCCCGCCGGTGGACGGCTTCTTCGTCAAGGAGAAGGTGATGCCGTTCGACAAGCTGCCCGGCGTGGACCCGCGGCTGGGGCCGGAGATGCGCAGCACCGGCGAGGTCATGGGTCACGCCGCGCGCTTCGGCCACGCCGTGGCCAAGGCCATGCTCGCCGCCGGCAACCGGCTGCCCGAGCACGGCGCGGTGCTGATCACGGTGAACGACTACGACAAGTCCGGCGCCATCCGCATCGCCCGCGACCTCCATCGCCTCGGCTTCACCATCCACGCCACCAGCGGCACGGCGGCGGCCATCGCGCGGGTGGGCGTGCCGGTGCAGACGGTGGCCAAGGCCGGCGGCCAGGGGCCCACCACCGTGGACCTCATCACCTCCGGCGCCGTGCAGCTGGTGATCAACACGCCGCTCGGCCAGCAGGCCCATGCGGACCAGCAGGCCATGTACGCGGCCGCCATCGCCCACCGCGTCCCGCTGATCACCACGCTGTCGGCCGGGCAGGCGGCCGTGGGCGGCATCCGCGCCCTGCGCGAACGCGCCCTGCGGGTCCGACCGCTGCAGGAGCACCATGGGCGGCGCCGGCAGGCGGCCCGGGCGTAGGGGTCAGCCGTCGTCCCGGTGATCCAGCAGCAGGCCGTGAGACACCATGTCCAGCTGACGTCCCCCCTTGCGGACGGCGCCGCGCATCACGCCTTCCTGGACGAACCCGCACTTCTCCAGCACCCGGCGCGAGGCCAGATTGTCGGCGAAGGTGCGGGCCGTGAACCGGGCCAGGCCATGGGTCTCGGCGGCCCACGGCAGGAAGGCCTGCAGCGCCGCGGTGGCCAGGCCGCGGCCCCAGTGGGGCCGGCCGATCCAGTAGCCCAGCTCACCGTCGTGCCGGAAGTTGGGCACCGGCGAGAGGATCACGCCCACACCTCCGACCAGACCATCGGGACCGGCGACGACCAGGTTCTGCGGGGGATCCAGCTCGCGCTGGCGGCCCACCCAGCGGATGGCCGCCTCGATGTCGTAGGGCCGGGGAAAGAGGTCGGTGAGGCGGTCCCAGATGGCGGGATCGTCGGCGAGGGCGCACAGGCGCACGATGTCGTCGGGCTGGTAGGGACGCAACCGGTGGTCCGGGACGGCGAGCGGGATGGCCACGGGCGCGCTCACGACCGCCGCTCGCCGCCCTGGCCCCGATCCTCCACCGCGATCACGGCGTTGGCGGCGATGGTCCAGCCCAGCAGGATCTGCGAGGGATAGTGCTTGCGGTCGTTGAGGCGCGACCAGCCGGTGAGCAGGCCGCAGAACCGCGCCGCGCTGCGCGCCAGGCCGCCATCGAGCCGCTGGGCCAGGGTCCACAGGGGGATGGCGCCGAGGAAGGCGTGCCCGCTGGCCGCGTTGGCATGCTCGAAGGGGCGCCAGCGAGGGGAGCCGTCGTGGCTGGAGGGCCGGTTGCTGCCCAGGACGCGCTGGACGGTCCAGAGCATGGGCAAACCCACGCACATGGCCTCGAAGTTGGCCCGCGTCCAGCGGGAGAACGGGCTGGACCGCCACAGCCAGTCCACCGCGGCGCCCAGTCCCCAGATGAAGAACATCTCGCGGTTGCCCAGGGGCTTGGCCACCTGGGCCACGCGGTCGCTGGCGCTGCTGGCGAAGGCCTCCGTCTTCAGCTCCCTGGCTCGCTGCTCCTGGCCCCGGGCCCGCAGGGCGTCGCGCGCGTCCTCCGCCCGGCCCTCGCGCGGATCGAGCCAGGCGGTGTGGCGGCGCTCGATGGCGGCATCGGCGCCGCTGTAGACCAGCACCGCCGCCGCGCCCAGGGCGAGGCCGAGGCGCAGCATGGCCCGACGACCGTACATGCGGCGCCACTGCGGGCCGGTGTGGCGGAAGAGCGTCGGGCCGCGCCGACGACGGCCACCGGTGGGCCAGACCAGGACCAGGACGAGCACCAGCAGCGCGACGAGCCACATCTCAGCCCTCCCAGGGCACCAGCGGCTCCTTGCGGCCGGCCTCGTCCACGGCCACGTAGACCAGTTCCGCCTCGGTGACCAGCTCCTCGCGGCGCGTGTCGCGGTTGAGGGCGCGCGCGACGATGCGCACGGTCACCGAGGTGTTGCCCGAGGCCACCACCTCCCCCGACAGGGTGAGCAGGTCGCCCACCTGGACGGGATGCCGGAAGGTGAGCTCGCGCACCACCCGGGTGGTGAAGCGCGGGTTGCGGAAGCGGTCGCGGCAGCAGGCCGCGCCGGCCAGATCGATGTGCGAGATGATCACGCCGCCGAAGATGGTGCCGTAGCTGTTGGCGTCCCGCGGCAGCAGGGTGATCTTCTGGAATTCCTTCACGGTCACGTCCTCGTTGCTCCGGCGGGCGGTTCAGCTCTCGGCGATCCAGGCGGCCGCCATGGCCGCGATGGCCGGCGCGCTGGTCAGTCCGGGCGACTCGATGCCCACCAGGTTGATCAGGCCGGCGAGGTCGTCCTCCTCGCGATGGATCACGAAGTCGGCGAAGCCCTCGCGCCACCAGACGGTGCGACGGGGCCGCAGGCCGCAGATGTCGGGCGCCAGATCCTCGACCTCGAGGAACGGCAGGAAGCGGCGGCCACCCTGGAAGAAGGCCTCGCGGCGGTCGGGATCGACACCGTAATCCTCGGCCGCATGCGCGTCCAGTGGCTGGACGTCCGGCCCCAGGCGCATGCGGCCGGCCAGGTCCAGGCAGAGGTGCACGCCCAGGCTCGAGCCATCCGCCGGCGGGACGGGGTAGATGAGCCGACCGACGCGGCCGTCGTGCCGCGGCGAGATGGCGAAGTAGTTGCCCTTGACCCAGCGCAGGCGCCAGTCCCGGGCGTCGAGGTCCACGCCGGCCAGGGCGGCGATGCGGTCGGCGTAGAGGCCGGCGGCATTGACCACCCAGCGCGAGGTGTGGGTCCAGCCCTCCCGCCCGCCGGTTGCCGGTGGGCTCACCTCCACGCGCCAGCCATCGGCCTGACGCTCGAGGCCGGTGACCTCGGCATCGGTCATCAGCTGGGCGCCGGCGGCGCTGGCCCGCCGCCCCAGGGCCCGCGTGCAGCCCTCGGCATCGAGGATGGCCGTGCGCGGGGACCAGAGCGCGGCGACCGCCCGGATCTCCGGCTCCATGACGGCCACCTCCGCGGCCGTGAGCAGCCGCAGATCCTCCACGCCGTTCTCCTCGCCGCGCCGGAGCAGGCGCTCGAGGGCCGGCACCTCCTCCTCGGAGGTGGCGACGATGAGCTTGCCGCACTCCCGGTACCGCACCTGGGCCTCGGCGCAGAAGGTCTTCAGCTGGCGGCGTCCCGCCACGCAGAGGCGCGCCTTGAGCGACCCGGGCGGATAGTACATGCCGCCGTGGACCACCTCGCTGTTGCGGCTGGTGGTGCCCGCGCCCAGGAGCGAGGCCCGCTCGACCAGGACCGTGGTCCGGCCGGCGGCGGCCACGCAGGCCGCCGTGGCGCACCCCACCACCCCGCCCCCGATGATGGTGACGTCGACGTCGGCCATGTCAGCCCTCGCCGGCGGCGAAGTCCTCGAAGGACCGCGTCCGGTAGGCGCCCGAGCCGACCCAGCGCAGCAGGGTGCCGAAGGTCTCGGCCGGGACGAAGCCCGGCACGTAGGTGATCCCCTCGCCGTCGGCGGTCAGGAACCAGATGGTGGGCAGCCCCTGCACCCCGTACCGCGCCTTGAGCTGCGGGCTGGCGTCCGCATCCACCATGGCGGTGACGAAGTCCGCCGCCAGCAGCGCCGACACGGCCGGATCGGTGTAGGTCTCGGCCTTCATCTTCTTGCACCACTTGCACCAGTCGGCGGTGAAGTGGATCATCACCGGCTTCCGCTGCTCGGCCGCGGCGGACAGCGCGGCGTCGTGGTCGAGCCAGCGGATGTCCGGGGACTCGGCGCCGGCCCGCTCGGCGGCGTCGGCGGCACGGGCGGCGGGTGCCGGGCCGATCACGAGGCCCGCCAGCAGCAGGGCGGCAGCCAGCAGGTGCGGCCGCGGCGTGCAGGGATGGATCATGGCATCTCCTCCAGCAGTTCGGGAACGGCTCCAGTCCATGGCCAGTCCGGCGGCGGCGCGG
>JAASSM010000036.1 GCA_021767885.1 bacterium
CCTGCTCAGCGAGATCGAGCAGCTGCACCTGCCGCCCCTGCTGGTGGCCGTGGCGGTGGCCGTGGGCCTGGGGGGCGCACTCCTGGGCGCGCTGTTGCCGGCGCTGGACATCGCGCGGCGGGACCCCGTCGTGCTGCTGGGCGCCGCCGGCCTGCCCGAGCGCCTGGGGCGGCTGGCGCCGCGGCTGGCCATGGCGGGGCTGGGCCTCGCCGCCGTGGTGGGCGCCTGGTATCTGGCCGGGGGCCGGGCCCTGAAGGAGAGCGGCTTCGTGCTCGCCTTCTTCCTCCTGGTGATCCTGCCGCTGCTGACCCCCCTGGTCCTGCGGGAGACCTGCGGCCGCATCCCGCCCGGCGGCTTCGGCTGGCGCCTGGGCCTGCGGGGCCTGGCCTCGCGGCTGCAGTCCACCAGCTTCGCGGTCTCCGCCCTGGCCGTCACCGTCTCCATGCTCGTGGGCATCACCCTGCTCATCGGCAGCTTCCGCGCCACCCTCGACACCTGGATCGAGCGCAGCCTGGTGGCCGACATCTTCGTCACCAGTCCGAGCTGGGATCGCGACCACGGGCGCACGTGGCTCTCGCCGGACGTGGTGCGGACGCTGACGCGCTTCCCGGAGGTCCAGGCGGCGGACCTGCAGCGCCGGCTGGACACGCGCACGGCCGACGGCCGCCCCGTGCGCCTGGCCGCCTTCCGCCGCGTGGGGCACGCGGACACCCGCTGGGCGGCGCGGATCCCGCTGCTCGCCGGCGATCCCGACCGCGTCGAGCACGCGCTCCGGCACCAGGGCGCGGTGCTCATCACCGAGCCGCTGGCCCGCCACGCCGGCCTGGCGGTGGGCGACACCCTGGTCCTGGCCGCGCCCGGCGGCCCGGTGGGCCTGCCCATCGCGGGCATCGGCTACGACTACAGCAGCCAGAGCGGCCTGGCGTTCCTCACCCGCGAGACCCTGGCCGCCATCTACGGCCCCGGCGGCACCGCCAGCCTGGCGCTCACGCTCACGCCGGAGGCGGACGTGGAGGCCACCCTGGATGCCATGCGCGCCGCCCTGGCCGGCCGCGCGGTGGAGCTGCGCAGCAACCGGCGCCTGCGCGCGGAGGTCCTGGACATCTTCGACCAGACCTTCGCCATCACCCGCATCCTGCAGGCCATGGCCCTGCTCATCGCCGTCTGCGGCGTCTCGCTCACGCTGCTGATCATGGGTCGCGAGCGGGCCACCGAGCTGGCCCTCTACCGGTGCGTGGGCGCCACCCGCCGGCAGCTCTTCGGCCTGGGGGTGAGCGAGGGCGCCGGCCTGGGGGTCCTGGGCCTGGCCCTGGGCCTCGGTGGCGGCGCGGCGCTGGCGAGCATCCTCATCCTGCTGATCAACCGCGACTGGTTCGGGTGGACCATCCGCTTCGCCCTGCCCGGCGAGGACCTCGCCCTGCAGGTGGCGTGGATCCTGGCCGGCGCCCTCGCGGCCGCGATCTACCCCGCGCTGCGCGCGAGCCGCACGCCGGTGGCGGAGCTGACCCGGGAGGACCTGCTGTGACGCGTCGACACGGCCCGTGGCCCCCGGCGATGGCGGCCATCCTGCTCCTGCTGACGGTCGCCGGCCCGGCACCGGCGCAGGGCTGGCGCGTGGCGGGGCCGGATCACGCGTGGTCCTTCCCGCGCGACCACCATGCCCACCCGGAGTACCGCAGCGAGTGGTGGTACCTCACCGGCCAGCTGGCCGCCGAGGGGGCCGGCGTCCCCACCCATGGCTACCAGTTCACCATGTTCCGGCTGGGCATCGCCCCCGAGCGCCCGCCGTGGGACAGCGACTGGACGGCCCGCGACCTGGTGCTCGGCCACCTCGCCATCACCGACCTGCGCGACGGCCGGCACCTCTTCCGCGAGGTGCTCACGCGGCCGGGTCCCGGGCGCGGCGGCTTCCCGGCCGCGCAGGCGGACACCGTCCTGGCCTGGAGCCGGGGGCCGGCCGGCACGCCGGGCCGCTGGGAGCTGGCGCGCACGCGGGCCGGCGGTTTCCGGGTCCGGGCCGCCGACCGGCGCGACGGCCTGCTCCTGGACCTCGACCTGGTGCCGCAGCGCCCGCGCGTCTTCCAGGGGCCGGACGGCCACAGCGTGAAGGACCCGGCCTCCGGTGCCGGCAGCCTCTACTACTCGTACACCCGCCTGGGCACCGACGGTCGCCTGGCCGCGGGCCGGGACACCCTGCGGGTGACGGGCCGCTCCTGGCTCGACCGCGAGATCTTCACCAGCCAGCTCGCCTCCCGGCACCAGGGCTGGGACTGGCTCAGCCTGCAGCTCTCCGACGGCCGCGACCTCATGGTCTTCGTGCTGCGCGACACCACCGGTGCGGCCGACGTGGCCCACGCCACGGTGGTGGACGCCGACGGCCAGGTCCGCTGGCTCGAGCCCGATCCGGACGTCCTCGCGCCCGAGCGGCACTGGAGCAGCCCGGAGACGGGGGCGCGGTATCCGGTGGCCTGGCGGTTGACCCTCCCGGCCGCGGATCTGGTGCTGCAGGTGCAGGCGCGGGTCGACGCGCAGGAGAACGTGGGGCCGCGCAGCGGCGTGATCTACTGGGAGGGGGCGGTGCGGGCCGAGGGAAGCGGCGGGATCACGGGGCAGGGGTACCTGGAGATGACCGGCTACGGCCCCGACGGCCGCCCGCCGTTCTGATCCGCGGGTCAGGGGGAACGGCGAAGCGGAGACCCGGGGGCCTCCGCTCCGCGTGGGGGCGACGGGCGGCGATGCCGCCGGTCCGCTACTCGAAGATGGCCTTGACGCTGCTCCAGGTGTCCTGCTGCACCGGCACGGGATCGAACCCCGAGGCGTAGAAGGCGTTGGGCAGGCGCACGCTGGCGTGGTCGGGCACGGTGATGGAGATGTCGTCCACCCACAGCTGGGCGCCGTAGTCGCCGTACATCACGGCGTCCACCACCAGACCGGTGTGGCCGGCCTCGATGGTCCAGGTGTGGCTGAACTGCTCCCAGCCGTTCTCCAGGCCGAAGCTGTTGTTGCCGTAGCACTCGCCGTCCAGGGCGGCCATGTACTGGCCGCGCGCGTCCTGGGCCTCGACCAGGGCGTCGTTGTAATGGGCCCACAGGCGCATGTCCGGCCAGGTGGTCATGGGATCGTAACGCCAGTAGCTGAAGGTGACCTCGTCACCCTCCTGCAGGTTCCAGACGGCGGCCAGGAAGCCGCGGGCGGTGCCGCTGGAGCTGGGGACCTGGCGGGTGAGCACCAGGCCGCCGCCGCCGTCGCCGTCGGGATTGTTGGCGTTGATGTCGTAGGCCGCGGTCATCGCGTTGTCGAACGTGCCGAGGAAATCGGCCTCGGTGGTGTCCCAGGAATACGTGTAGGTGGCGGCCAGGGCCGGCAGGGCCAGCAGGCCGACGGTGGCGAGCGTTAGCATGAGCTTGCGCATGATCCGTCCTCCGAGAAGGGTTTGTGCGGGCGCTGTCTGAGAAGACCATCGGCCACGGCCGGGGGGAACTTTAGCCCGGATCACGCGCCGTCCGGTCCCGCTGGTCGCCCCGGCCGTTGCATTGTCCGTACCAGCGGCCCGTGTTATCTTCCCCGACCCGGAAACCCCATCGGGACGGCCCGCAGGCGGCCGTCGCCGCACCGGGCGGCCCCTCGCGCCGCCGCGACATGCAAGGGAGCGACCATGGCCTGGGAGAAAATTGCCGACCTGCTGGACGAGAAGGTGCCACTGGGCCGCGAGGTCACCGTCAAGGGCTGGGTGCGCACGCGCCGCGATTCCAAGGCGGGCCTGAGCTTCGTCCAGGTGCACGACGGCACCGCCTTCGCCCCCCTGCAGGTGGTCGCGCCGGGTGAGCTACCCAACTACCAGGACGAGATCCAGCACCTGTCGGCCGGCTGCGCGGTGGCCTGCCACGGCGAGCTGGTCGCCAGCCAGGGCAAGGGCCAGGCGGTGGAGCTGAAGGCGTCGGCCATCGAGGTGATCGGCTGGGTGGAGGATCCGGAGACCTACCCCGTGCAGCCCAAGCGGCACAGCATGGAGTTCCTGCGCGAGGTGGCCCATCTGCGGCCGCGGACCAACACCTTCGGCGCCGTGGCGCGCGTGCGCAACGCCCTGGCCCAGGCCACGCACCGGTTCTTCCACGAGAACGGCTTCTACTGGATCCACACGCCCATCATCACCGCCAGCGACGCCGAGGGCGCCGGCGAGCTGTTCCGCGTCTCGACCCTGGACATGGTCGACCCGCCGCGCACCGCGGCCGGTGGCATCGACTGGTCGGAGGACTTCTTCGGCAAGCAGGCCTTCCTCTCGGTGAGCGGCCAGCTCAACGTGGAGACCTACTGCCAGGCGCTCACCCGCGTCTACACCTTCGGGCCCACGTTCCGGGCCGAGAACAGCAACACCAGCCGGCACCTGTCGGAGTTCTGGATGATCGAGCCGGAGATCGCCTTCGCCGACCTCGCCGACGACGCCGACCTGGCCGAGCGTTACCTCAAGTTCATCTTCCAGGCCGTGCTCGAGGAGCGGGCCGACGACATGGCCTTCTTCGCCCAGCACGTCGAGCCCACCTGCGTCGAGCGGCTCGAGCGGTTCGTCGGCGCCAGCTTCGAGCGCATGACCTACACCGAGGCCATCGCCCAGCTCCAGAAGTCGGGCAAGAGCTTCGAGTACCCCGTCACCTGGGGCTGCGACCTGCAGAGCGAGCACGAGCGGTACCTCTGCGAGGAGCTCTGCCAGGTGCCCGTGGTGGTGATGGACTACCCGAAGGAGATCAAGGCGTTCTACATGCGCCTGAACGACGACCAGAAGACCGTCGCCGCCATGGACGTCCTGGCGCCGGGCATCGGCGAGATCATCGGCGGCTCGCAGCGCGAGGAACGCCTGGACGTGCTGGACGCCCGCATCGAGGCCATGGGCCTGGAGAAGGACGTCTACTGGTGGTACCGCGACCTGCGGCGGTACGGCACCTGTCCGCACGCGGGCTTCGGCCTGGGCTTCGATCGCGCCGTGAACTACGTCACGGGGATCAAGAACATCCGTGACGTGATCCCCTTCCCGCGCGCGCCCAAGCTGGCGGAGTTCTGAGCCGCGCGGCGGCCCGGCGGCCGGTTTCGCCTTGACCCCCGGCGGCGGGGGCCCGGATCCTGCCGGGATCCCGCCGCGTCCGGTGATTCGCCAGTGGAAAGGACCCGCCATGCCCCGCCTGTTCGCCGTCCTGCTCGGCGGCAACTGCGCACCGCGCAGCAACACCGAGTTGCACGACGTGGTCTTCGTGGCCGGCGAGCGCCTCGAGGACACCCACGAGGACCTGCTCGCCGCCTGGTTCGGCACCCCCGAGGGCCTGCACATCGATGGCTGGATGGCGCTGGAGGAGGTGGACGGCCACCGCGTGCGCCTGCGCAAGGCGGCGCCGCCGGCCGGTCCGCGCCTCTGGTTCGTGAACCTGGGCGGCTATCGCCCCGGCCAGCTCCAGGAGGCCCACGCCAGCACCGTGGTGGTGGCCGCCGGGGCCGCCGAGGCCAGGCGCCGGGCCCGGGAGGCCCTGCTGCGCGACCACGTCGAGGTCCACACCGACGACCTCCACGACGTGGGCCGGCTCCTGCAGGTGGGCCAGGCCAGCGGCTGGCACGTCTGGCTCGAGGCCATGGAGCGGACCCCGGACGCGCCGGCCCGCAGTGGCGCCGGGGCCACCGGTCGCGACGAAGCGGCCGGCCCCCGGGTGCACATCGGCTACCGGCCGCTGCCCGAGCAGACCATCGCCGCCTTCGCCGCCCGGCAACGTGGCGACCGACGCTGATTCCCCCAGCGCAACCCCCGGGAGGGCCCATGGCCCACGACGACCAGCTCACCGTGGCCATCGCCCAGATGGCCCCCGTCTGGCTCGACCGCGAGGCCACCCTGGCCCGGGTGGCCGCACGCATCGCCGCCGCCGCGGACGCCGGCGCCCGGCTCGTGGCCTTCGGCGAGGCCCTGGTCCCGGGCTATCCGTTCTGGACCGAGCGCACCGCCGCCACGCGCTTCGATGACCCCGTCCAGAAGGACCTGGTCGCCCACTACCAGGACCAGGCCGTCCAGCTCGAGGCCGGCCACCTCGACGGCGTGCGCGCGGCTGCCGCGCGGGCGGGCATCGCCGTGGTCCTGGGCATCATCGAGCGGCCGGCCGACCGCGGCGGCCACAGCCTCTTCTGCTCCCGCGTCTTCGTGGCGGCCGACGGCGCGGTGCTCAGCGTCCACCGCAAGCTGGTGCCCACCTGGGACGAGCGCCTGGTCTGGTCGCCCGGCGACGGTCACGGCCTGCGCACCCACGGGCTGGGCCGCTTCACCGTGGGCGCGCTGAACTGCTGGGAGAACTGGATGCCGCTGCCGCGGGCCGCGCTGTACGCCGAGGGCGAGGATCTGCACGTCTCGCTCTGGCCCGGCGGCGAGCACCTGACCCGCGACAACACCCGCTTGCTGGCCCTGGAGGGGCGCAGCTACGTCCTGGCGGCCAGCGGCCTGATGCATGCCGACCACGTGCCGGCCGGCGTCCCGCATCGCGAGCTGATCCTGGCCGGTGGGGGCGGCTGGTGGGCGCGCGGCGGCTCGGCGATCGCCGCCCCGGACGGCGCCTGGCTGATCGAGCCGGTGAGCGAGCGGGAGGAGTTGCTGGTGGCCACCCTGGACCATGGCGCGGTGCGGCGGGCCCGCCACAACCTCGACCCCGCCGGACACTATGCCCGGCCGGACGTCACCCGGCTGGTGGTCGACCGCCGCCGGCAGGTCACGGCCCGGTTCGAGGACCCCGGCTCGGGACCCGACGCGGCAACGTGACGGTGACGGTGGTGCCGGCGGTCCGGGTGCTGGTCCACACCACGCGGCCGCCGAGGTAGTGCTCGGCGAACAGTCGCACGCTGTAGGTTCCCAGGCCGCGGCCCGCGCCCTTGGTGGAGACGGTCCGCTCGAAGAGGTGGTGGCGGACCTCGCGCGGCACCTCGCCCGGGTTATGGACGCGGAAGGTGACGGTGTCGCCGTCGCCATCGTGGCCGATGGTGACCACGCCCCCGCGAGGGACGGCCTCCAGGGCGTTCTTCAGCAGGTTGCCCAGGACCCGGCCGAGCAGCAGCGGGTCGCCGTGAAGGCTCGTGTCCGGACCGGCGGCGACCTCGATCCGGCGGCCGTCCGCCACCGGGTGGTGCCGGTAGGTGCGGGCGGCCTCGAGGACGGCGTCGCCGGCGACGATGCGCGCGGGCCGGGTCTCGAGCTCGCCGCACTCGGCCGCGGCGAGGTCGCGCTGGGCGCCGATCTCCTCGACGAGCTGATGGCAGCCGGACACCATCAGCCGCGAGAGCTCCGCGCCGTCGGGGCCGGCGGTCTCCACGCTGGCCAGGTTGGCCTCGCTCAGGCCGAGCAGGCCACCGGCGGTGTTCAGCACGTCGTGGAAGAAGAGGCGCTCGAGGACGCGGCGGCGTCGCTCGTGATGCCGGTCGGTGAGCGTGGCGAGCACGAAGGGTTCGCCCTCGACGTCCAGCAGGCGCGCGGTGACCTCGAGGTCCAGGGGCACCGGTCCGGCGCCACGGCTGATCACGCAGGTTCGCGAGGCGTGGCCCCGGCGTCGCGCCTCCAGGACCGACAGCACGGCCCCGCACTCGCGGCACTCGCGGCCCGTCCCGCAGCCACCCGGGGCGCGGGCGGCCACCTCGCAGCCCAGGGCCTCGCCGGGACGTCGGCCGGCCAGCTCGGCGGAGGACCGCAGGCCCAGCATCTGCAGCCCGGCGGCATTGAGATGGACCATCTGCCGCTGGGCGTTGATCACCGCCAGCGGCTGGGGCACCGCGTCGGCCACCATGTTCAGCTGGGGCTGGCCGGCGAGCAGGCGTCGCTGGCGGGCCAGCTCCTCGGCGGGGGCACGGTCGGGACTGAGGAACTCGGTGAGCGGGGCGGCAGCGGCCTGCACCATGGGATCGACCTCGTGGCGTGGTTGGACCGTCGGCTGGTTCTCCCACCCCGGATCGACGGATAAGGACCTTGCTTAAGTGATCACTTTATAGCAAGACGCGTGCCGCGGGGCAGGTCCCGGGGGCTCAGCCCGACGCGCCGGGCAGGTGGATGTGGACGCTGGTCCCGTGCGCGGCGTCGCTCTGCCAGCTGACCGCTCCGCCGAGGTAATGCTCGGTCAGCAGTCGCACGCTGTAGGTGCCCTGGCCTCGCCCGGAGCCCTTGGTGGACACCGACCGCCGGAAGAACCGGCCCCGCACGCCGGGATCCACCTCGCCGGGATTCCAGACGGTGATCACCACGCCGGCCTCGTCGCTGCGGTGGGCGATGCGGACCTCGTCCCCCGGGGGGCAGGCCTCCAGGGCGTTCTTGATCAGGTTGCCCACCACCCGGCCGAGCAGGCGGGGGTCGGTCTGCAGGCTGCCCGCCGGCCCCGCGACCACGCGGATGGATCGGTCTGCCGCCACGGGGTGGTGGCGGTAGGTGTCCGCCACGGCGGCCAGCAGGTCGCCGACCGCCACGGTCCGGGGGTCGATGGCCAGATCGCCGCTCTCGGCGGCGGCCAGGTCGCGCTGGGCCTCGATCTCCTCGATGAGCTGCCGGCTGCCAGCGACCAGCAGCTCGCCGAGCTCCGCCAGGTCCGCCGCGGCCGGCGGCAGGCTGGCCAGCAGGGCCTCGCCCAGTCCCATGACACCGCCAGCGGTGTTGATCACGTCGTGGAAGAAGATGCGCTCGAGGGCGCGCCGCCGGCGCTGGTCGCGGGTGTCGGTGAGGACCAGGACCACGAAGCGATGGCCGTCGACGTCCAGCGGGCTGGCGCTGGCCGCGAACTCCAGGGGCACGCACTCGCCCTGGCGCTCGATGATGCACGACAGCTCCCGGGCCGTGCCCTGCTGCGCGGCGGCCACGGCCAGGGCGGCACCGCAGTCGCGGCAGGCCTCGCCGGTTCCGCACCCGCCCGGCGCGGCGTCGGCCTCCCGGCAGCCCAGGGCCTCGCCGGCCCGTTGCCCGGTGAGGGTGTCCAGATCGCCGATGGCG
>JAASSM010000037.1 GCA_021767885.1 bacterium
AGGAGCCGAGGCGGACGTAGGGCCAGGGCTCGGAGCCGGGGTGGTGGAAGGGGCACTTCGGGTTGGGGCAGAAGGGCGGGGTCGTAGGGCATGGATATGGGGGTTTGAAGGTGTTCATGGGACGGGTCCAGGCAAGAGCTGGACCCGTCACCATTCTTCGGGGCACAACCGATCAGTCGAACAGGGCCTTGATCTCGGTGAGGCTGGTCTGCTCGGTGGCCACGGTCGGATTGAAGTAGAACACCGGGTCGTTCAGGGTCTGGCCCGGATTGTTGGCCTTCATCACGTGCAGCTCCTCGGGGAACACGAAGTCGGCGTAGGCCATCTCGCCGTCGATGGAGGCCGGGACGGAGGGTCCCAGGAAGACGGCGGCGTTGCTGGGGGTCTCGAGGAACAGCAGGTCGGCGCTGAAGAGCACGAAGGGCTCGTCCGGCGCGTGAGGATCGCGGCGCATGTGGCCGACGAGCAGGTTGAACTCGTCGCCGAAGTTCAGGGCCAGGTCCTCGCCGATGCCCCACTCCATGCCCACCACGTTGGGCGTCATCTCGGCCGGCTCCACGCGCCAGCTGAACTCGAAGCCGCCCAGGTTGTAGCTGGTGAGGTCGGCGTGGTAGAGCACGAAATAGACGGTGTAGATGGACCCCGGGGCGACGCCCTCGAGGTAGGTCTGGGCCTCGGGGGTGGCGGCCGGCTCGGTGTAGATGCCGAGCACGCCGTGACCGAGGTCCTCGGGGGGATCGACGGCCAGCGCCGGGGTGATCAGCAGCGAGGCGGTGAGCAGGACGAGGGCAGTCTTGGCAATGCGGGACATGGGGACACTCCTTCCCGGATGTGTGCAGCTTGCATGTTGAGAGGTCTTCGGGACGCCGGCCACACCGACCGCTCCGGCCGCGCGGGCCGGGCCGGTCACGCCGGGCCATCCCTCCGGGCGTCGCCTCCGAACCCCCCGCGGTGGGGACGTCGAGGTCCCTGGCGACGTACAGACCGCACGTAAGTTCGTGATCCGTGGGGAAAGGTTGCAAGGAAAATGGCGGCCCGCGGCCGCCGGCGCGACACGTCCGCTGGAGTCGTCCGCGGCGAAGGCCATAAGGCACGGCTCGGCATCGTGTTAGGCCTTGGACTCCGCGGCGCGGGGCTGGTGGGCCGGCTCACGGAATCAGCGGCCCAGCGCATGAATCCACAAGACAGCCGGTTCGGACGGTCAGCGGGGCCGCCACGTACGAGCCCCCGGCGGCCAGGACCACCGGGGGCTCGTCTCGCAGTCCATCCAGCGGGCGGTTGGCCGCGGCCCGAGGGCCACGGCGACCCGGTCACTTGATGAGCAGCATCTTGTGCACGAGGCTCTCGCCGCCCGCGGTCAGGCGGTAGAAGTAGGTGCCGCTGGCCACGCCGCGGCCCTGGTCATCCCGGCCCTGCCAGGTGATCTCGTGGGCGCCGGCCGGCAGCACGTCGTGCACCAGGGTGCGGACGCGCTTGCCGCGCACGTCGAACACCGCCAGCTCGGCCTGCTGGGCCGAGGGCAGCGAGAAGCGGATCACCGTCATGGGGTTGAACGGGTTGGGGTAGTTGCCGTCCAGCGCCAGGACGCTCGGGACGGCCTCGGGCTGATCGGTCACGGGCGTGGGATCCAGCGGGTTGTAGAGCAGCCACGACACCGCATTGTGCAGCAGCGCCTCTCGCTCCGGCCCCATGGCGCCGTAGTTGAAGAGGAAGAAGACGAACTGGCCGCCCAGCGGGTCGTCGTCGTCGTCGTGGGTGATGACGCTGGCGTCGCCCGGGTAGCTGGTCCAGTTGCCGACGATGTGTCCGGTGCTCGTGGGGTCGACGTGATCGGCGTCGCCATAGCCGCTGTAGTCGTTGGCGATGGGACCGGAGATCACGTTGGGCACGCTCATCACCGGATGCGCGGCGTCGGCCACCGAGAGGTCGCCGCTGCTGTCGCCGTTCCAGTCGTCCACGTGCAGCACGTTGCGCATGAAGGTGGCGTCGGTGTACTGCATGTCGTAGGCCACCTCGCCGCCCTCCACCAGCAGGCGGCCGCCGGCAGCGACGTGGGCGGTGAGGTTGGCGCGCAGCGTGCCGCTGGTCAGGGTGCTGGTGTTGGCGCCGCTGGAGCAGATGATGAGGTCGTAATCGGCCCAGAAGTCCGGATCGCTCGACGACGCCGGCTGCAGGGTGGCGGTGTAGCCGAGATCCTCGAGGGCGGTCACCAGGTCGCTGGCGGCCCGGTCGGCCGGCACGGTGTAGGCCGGCGCGAGCAGGCGGCCGTCCTCGGCGAACTTGGCGGGGACCTGGCGGGCCTGGGAGCTGTTGTCGTCCAGGACCAGGATGTCGCCCTCGGTGGCCTCCAGCGCATAGTCGCGGGTGACCGACGCCTCGGTCACGCTCACCGTCTCGGTCACCGGGATGCGGCGGTACGCCCGGACCACCACGCGGTAGTCGAAGAACGGCAGGCCGCCGGTGACGTACTCGCCGGTGGCCGGATCGGTGGCGACCTCGTCGTACAGCTCGTCGTTGTCGGTACGGTAGACGCGGACCGTCGCCTCCAGGGGTGCGCCGTCGTCCGCCCCGGTGATCACGCCGGTCAGGACGCCGCTGGGCGCCTGGTTGACGGTGATGGGGTGCTCGTTGGCGCCGAAGAGCAGGAAGTAGGTCTCGGTGTAGGGCTCGTAGCCGAACTTCTGGACCTCGAGGTCGTAGTAGCCCACCGCCAGCTCCTCGGGCGCGGCCCAGGCCCCGGCGGCGTCGGTGAGCAGGTCGAACAGCGGGGGATCCTCCGGGCCGGCATCCGCGGCGAAGCCAAGGACGCGGGCGCCCGCCACGGCGGCGCCGTCGTCGTCCCCGTCCAGCACGGTGCCGGCCAGGGTCCCGAAGGCCTCCACCACGGCCAGCTCCTGCTGCACGATCTGCAGGCCCGGCCTCGTCAGGGTGGCCACCACCGGGTCCAGCGCCTGCGGCGTGACCAGGACCATGCTGTCGCCGCTGTTGCCGGCCTGCACCAGGCTGATGCCCGCCCCGTGCACCTCGAGGGTGTAATCGGACTGGCGGGTGGCGACGCGGACCTCGCCCTCCAGGTAGGGCGTCAGCGATCCGTCCATGCCGATGGAGGGCACCGCCGCGGTGATGGTGGCGTCGCCGAAGGCCATGGCCCCGGTGACGGGCAGCGGCTCGGTGAAGAGATCGTAGCCGGCGCCCAGCTCGCGGCCGCGGACGGTGAGGGTCTCGCCGAACTCCGGCGTGATCTCCAGGGTCACCTGGCCGGCGGCGTCGGTGCTGGCGCCGGTGGTCTCGACGCCGAAGCCGGCGATCTCCACCGTGACGTCGGCCATGCCGTCGCCGGTATCGGGGTCGGTGACGGTGACCGTGACCGCGGTGGTCTCACCCACCGGGACGGAGGCCGGGTCGATGGCGATGTCCGCCGGCACCACGGCCTGCAACTCCGCCTGGTAGGTCTCCACGTTGTAGCCGGAGGCGGTCAGGACCACGGTGCCGGGCTCGGCCACCGGCTCGGTGATCTGCAGGTCCACGAAGCCCGTGGCGTCGGTGACGCCCACACCGTGGATGGTGCCGTCGGCGGCGGTCAGGGCCACGCGCACGCCGGGCAGACCGGTCTGCACGGCGAAGCTGGGCGTCTGCAAGGGCACCACCGGCAGGTGATCCATGGCCAGGGTCTGGGGACTGTCGCTGCGCACCACCAGGGAGCAGTCGCCGAAGAGGTTGTACTGCTCCACGAGCTGCAGCCCCGTGCCGCTGGTGCCGTACTCGTCCAGCACGGCCATGATGCCGGCCTGCACCAGCACGCCCATGACGTTGCTGGTCTCGGCGCAGAGCAGATCCACCGCCTCCGCCTGCATCAGCGTGGGCGGCACCCACGGGCAGCTGGTGGAGGAGGCATACATGCCCACCGCGCCGTAGGGCTGCTCGGGGTTGCCGGCCCGCATCCAGGCCTCGGCGAAGCTGGTGCCGATGGCCGAGATGCCGCCGTTGAGGCAGGCCACGTCGATGATCCAGGGCCAGGCCGTGTTGGTCAGGGCGGTGACGTCGTTGTTGCTGAAGTAGACGCTGGACCAGGCGGTGCCCGAACCGTGCCCCATGTAGTTGATCAGGGATCGGCCCTCGTTGACCGCGGCGGCGATGCCGCTGGTGCTGCCGCCCTGGCCCTGGTAGATGCGGTCGACGTCGGTGTAGGTGTAGGCGAGGAGGTCGTCCCGCAGCCAGTCCATGCGGGTGGCGTCCGAGGGCGAGCCCTCGTTGCTGGCGATGCCGGTGGCCGCGTGGGTCCAGTCGGCGGCGCCCATGACGTCTCGTTCGTAGGTGACGAACTTGGTCACCTGCGTGCTCACCTCGGTGGCGTTCTGGGCGGAGATGCGGCTGATCAGCGCGTCGGGATAGACGTCGCTGCCGTCGAGGCGCATGTAGCGGGTATCGTCGTTGGCGCCCTCGTAGGCGCCACTGTAGTGAGGCACCTGCTGGCCGTCGCCCACGAGGCTCACGAAGGCCAGGCCCTCGGGGCTGTCGTACCGTTCCTGGATGGCGGCCTGGATGCCGCTGGTGGTGCCGCCCACGCTGCTGGTGGTGATCAGCTCCACGGGGATGCCGCGCTGGCGCTTCCAGTCGATGAACGGCTGCATGGAGGCGGCGAAGGCGTCGTAGGCCACGATGAGCATGGGGCCGTCGCCGGCGTTGATCTGATACTTCAGGCCGGTCTGGTAGTTGGCGAACTTCCGGGCGTAGAGCGCGTCGAAGACCGGGGCGATGCCGGTGTCCTGGCGGGTCTTGACGTTCACGCCGCCGCCGCCAGTGGTGACCACCTCGTAGGTGACGCTCTCGAGGACCCGCAGCACGCCGCGGTCGGCGTCCCACTGGGCGGGGAAGAGGCGGACGTTCACGCCGCGCACGTCGCGCACGATGTAGGGCTCGCCCACGGTGGCGGGCTCGGCCGGGAAGACGCCACCCTGGTAGGCGGGGCCGTAGGTGTAGGGCACGGTGGCGGGATCGACGGAGCGCAGGATGGCCCCACGGCCGGGAACGATCCGTTCGACCGGCAGCTCGCGGTAGCGGGTCTTCACCATCCGCAGCTCGGGCGTGCCCACGTCGGGGATCTCGAGGCTGGTGGTGATGTAGGGCAGCTGCGGCGCACCGCGGTCGAGCAGCTGGACGTGGCCGGGCAGGACCACCTTGGTGTGGGGCTGACCGTCGATGAGCACCGTCTCGGTCTCGATGCCGGGCAGCGTGATCTCCACCACCGTGCGGCCGGCGCCGGCATCCCGCGCCTCGATGCGCGGAGCGGCCGCGGCGCCGCCGTCGAAGGCGTTCCAGGCGGCGGCCGCCGGCGCGGCCAGCAGCAGGATCGCGAGCAGGGTCAGGGTGGTCCGCAGGAACCTCGTGTCCATCGTATCCTCCAGGGCCAGGAGCGGTCCGTCATGTCGACGCGCGCCGCGTCGCACGGACCGCCAGAATCCATCCACCAAGGGGCACAACCCCCGGATTCTATCACGGTTTACGACCGCGCCTCAATCGGCGGGCGGGGTGCCGGCATGACGGAGGCGACACCGCGATGGTCCCGACCTCCCACTCAAGCGACCGGAATTCAAGCGGTTAACCGCTCTTGCGACCCGGCCGGTGGGGGTCGTGAAGCCGCAACCGGCGACCACGGCGGGGCGCCGGCAGCGGCTCGGATCGGCGCCCGGAAAGCTCACGATTTCGGGACTGCTCGTTCAGTGGGCGTGCGACGCGTGGCCGCCCCGGGCGGCGGGTCAGTCTGCCGGCGGTTCCTGGGGATCGTTCGCGCGCTGGGCGGCGAGCTTGGAGGCGATGAGGTCCTGGTGCGGCAGGTCGAGGAGGCGCGCGGCCTTGCGCATGAGGATGTCCTCGCGCGACTCGAGCCGGCCGTCGCTGAAGACGACGCGCCACATCAGGCCCAGCACGCGGCGGCGGGCCTGGTTGTCCAGCCGCTCGACCAGCAGGCGTGCGACGGGGAAGAGGTCGTCCACGGTCTCGCTGGCCGCGGCATGCACCAGCTCCGCCGTCTCCTCCGGCGGCAGGGCGTAGTGGCGGCTGACCAGGGTGGCGATCTCGCGGGCCTCGTCGGCGGAGAAGGCGCCGTCGGCGCGGGCGGCCGCCACCAGCAGCACGGCCACGGCGCGGGCCGTGCCCAGGGGATCGTCGCGGTCGGCGGCGGCCGGGGTGTCGAGCCAGCTACGGATTCGATCGAGCATCGCTTGCCTCCACGCGTTGCCAGGTGACCCCCGGCAGGGTGAGGATCTCGTAGTTGATGGTGCCGAGCCAGTCGGCCATCTGCTCGGGGGTGATCACATCATCGCCCTGACGGCCGAGCATCACCACCTCGTCCCCCGCCGCGGCACCCTCGATGCGGGTGACGTCGACCATGCAGAGGTTCATGCAGATGCGTCCGGCCAGCGGCGCGCGCCGGCCCCGGACCAGGACGTGGGCCCGGCCGGAGAGCCCGCGCAGGTAGCCGTCCGAGTACCCCACCGGCAGCACCGCGATGCGGCTGTCCGCGGGGGCGAGCCAGGTGCGTCCATACCCCACGGTCTCCCCCGCCGGCACCGGGCGGACCTGGGCGATGCGCGTCCGCCAGCTCATGGCCGGCCGCAGCGGCGGTTCCGGCTTGCCCGCCTGCCGCAGCGCCACGCGGGCCTGCGGACTGGGCCAGACCCCGTAGGCGGAGATGCCCACCCGCGCGACGTCGCGGTGGGAGGAGGGCCACAGCAGGGTGGCGGCGCTGCAGGTCATGTGGCGCAGGAGATCGCCGTGGCCGCGGTCGGCCAGGCGCGCGAGCCAGGCATCGAAGCGGTCGTGCTGGCGCCGGGCGAAGGTGTGGTCGGTGGTGTCCTCGATGTCGGCGAAGTGGCTGCTCAGGCCCACCAGTTCCACGCCGGGCGTGACCGCCAGCCGATCCAGCGCCGGGTCCAGCTCCGCCTCCACCAGCCCCTGGCGGTTGACGCCCGTCTCGACCTTGAGGTGGACGCGGCCACGTCCGGCCGCGCAGACCGCCGCCACGCCGGCGAGCGAGCCCACGGTGAGGTCCACGTCCAGCTCCGCCGCCCGGGACGCCTCCGCGGCGGTGGTCGGCCCCAGCACCAGGATGGGCGCCCCGATGCCCGCCCCGCGGAGGCACTCCGCCTCGCTCAGCGAGTGCACGCCCAGCCAGTCGGCGCCGCCGCGCAGGAAGGCGCGGGCGGCCAGGTCCAGGCCATGGCCGTAGCCGTTGGCCTTGACCACGGCCATCAGCCGGGCCGGCGGACGCACGAGCGCGCGGAACACCGCGGCGTTGTGCGCGAGCGCGGCAGAGTCCACCACCACGCGGAGCCAGGGCTCGCGAGCATCGAGAGGGAACCGATCCATGGGCGCATCCTCGGCGGCGGGATCGCGGGTGTCAAGCGACGGGGCCGGCCAACGGTGGCCGACCCCGTCCGATCAGCGGTCGCGGGACGCGGAGAAGCCTAAGCCTCGCCCTGGCAGCCGCACTCCGAGGGATCCTCGCAGGCCCCGTACAGCTCGAGGCGATGCCGGAAGATCTTGAAGCCGTTCTCCTCGGCCAGCTGCTTCTGCAGCTCGAGGAGCCGGGGGTTGGAGAACTCGCGGATCTTGCCGCACTGCAGGCAGATCATGTGGTCATGGTGCTCGACCTCGTTGCGGCCCTCGTACCGGGCGAGGCCATCGCCGAAGCGCCGCTCCTCCACCAGACCGCTCTCCACCAGCAGGTGCAGGGTGCGATAGACGGTGGCGTAGCCGATGCGGGGGTTGACCGCCTTGACCTGGCGCAGGAGTTCCTCCACCGAGATGTGGCCGCGCATGCGGAAGAACACCTGGACGATGGTGCTCCGCTGGCGCGTGGTCTTCAGGCCCTTGCTCTGGATGAACTCCAGGAAAGCGGCCTCCTTGTCCTTCACGAACTGCTCGTCCACGTGCTGGGGCTTGTTCTCGACGACGGCCATGGCGACCTCACTTGGCAACGGATCGGCGCGGATCCTCCGTGGCGCCGACTCCCGGTTGATTCATGATAACCAGAATCGGATAGCACCATAGTATCAAGACGGACCCCGGCGCGCAAGTTCCGAGAAAACGACTGGCAATTTCATCTCGGACCGACAGCGGCGAGCGGGCTCGTGTGGACGCGGGACGGATCGCCCGCCGGCCGGAGCGACCGCTACTGGCGTTCCAGCCGCCGGAGGGCGTGATCGTCGGGCCGCAGCATCCAGAGGCTCCGGCCGTCGTGGCCCAGCAGCACGTCGGCTCCCCGCAGGAACCAGTCCTCCGCCACCACGAGGTCATGACGATCGAGGCGGCCGCCCCGCAGCCGCGCGAGCCGGCCGGTGCCCGCATCGGTCAGCCACATGGCCTGGCCGTCCCAGGCCAGGCCCACCGGCGAGAAGCCCGGTGGCGAGGCGGTGCGGGTCAGCTGACCGGTCTCCGGGTCGATGCGGTCGAGCCGGCCGCTGTCGCGGTCGCTGACCCAGAGCCAGCGCCCGTCGAAGGCCAGGTCCATGGGCCGGTGCCCGGGAGCGGGATGGACCTCCTCCACCCGCACGGTGTCGGCCTTGATCTTGTAGAGCAGGGACCCGCCCTCGGCGTCGTCCCCCGCGCTCCAGAAGAACTCGCCATCCCAGGCCAGGCCCCGGTGCAGGACGTCGGTGAACTCCTCCTGCCAGTAGATGGTGCCGGTGGTGTCGCCCACCACGAGGAAGACCTGCTCCGCTCGCTCGAGGTCCAGGCTGTCGCGCCGGGCCACCAGCAGCGCCAGCGTGTCGGCACCGGCCCAGCAGAGGCCCGTGATGCGGGTGCGGCCGGGCTCGGGCACCACCGGCGGGACCAGGCTGTCGGTGACCGCGACGTGCAGGTCGGCGCCCACCGCCGGGGACGGGGCCAGGCCGCCGCAGAACAGGCCGCAGAGCGGGATAACCACGAGCAGGAGCTTGCGCACGATCAGTCCTCCGGCGAGGTGCCCTCACGACGCCC
>JAASSM010000038.1 GCA_021767885.1 bacterium
GGCCGACGATGCGGAGCAGCCGCTCATCGCTGCCCTCCGCCAGTCGCGAGCCCTCGTGGCGCAGGGCGTCCAGATCGGCGGCATCCTGCGGGGCGCTGAGGAAGCGGCCGGCGAGGAAATCGAAGTCGCCGGTGGCCAGGGCGGCCACCAGCGTGCAGGCGGCCTCGGGCGTGATGTCCAGCCCCTCTTCCAGGCGGCTTCCCGTGTGGTCCATCCAGCGCCGACCGCGCTCGGTCTCCACGAACTGCGCGGTCATCCGCGTGCGGATCAGCCCCGGCGTCATGGCGAAGGCGTGGACGGGCTCGCCCGCCGCGGCCAGCTCGAACTGCACGTTCTCCGTCAGGCGCATCACCGCCGTCTTGCTGGCGGCATAGGCCGACGCGTTGGGGAAGGGCGTGTGCACGCCGCCGCCGACGAGATTGACCACCCGGCCGCCACCGCGCGCGATCATCGCGGGGATCGCCGCGCGACAACCATGGTAGACGCCCAGCACGTTGACCGTCACGTCCTGCTGCCACTCGCGAGGGTCGGTCTGCCAGAGCGGACCGATGGCGGCCAGGGAGCCGGCGTTGTTGACCACCAGGTCCAGGCGATCCCAGCGAGCGAGTGCCAGGTCCACCGCCTGCTGGACGTCATCGAAGTCCAGCACGTCGGTCAGGGCGATGGCGGCCTCGCCACCGGCGTCGGCGATGGCCTTGGCCACCTCGCCCAGCTCATCGGCCGAGCGGGCGCAGAGCAGCACCCGCATCCCCTGGCCCGCGAGATGCTCCGCCATGGCGCGGCCGATGCCGCGGCCGGCGCCGGTGATCAGGGCGACGTGTCCGGTGAGGTCGGTGCTCATGGAGGGCTCCGTTCGTGCTCCGGGGTTCGCAGGAGTTCGCGCGTCCACGTCCCACGCTAGCGGCGCCGCGAACGGCCGGCAACCGCGCGGCGATCAAGCGGCGTGGAACGCGGCCGGGGTCGTCCCGGCGCCCGGCGGCCGGGACCGCGGACGCCCCGGCGTGTAGACCTAGCGGATCAACTGCACCTTGGCCACGTCCGTGACGGGGCCAGGGGCCGCGTCGGTGGCGAGGCGGCGGGCACGGATCAGGTACGTACCCGACGCCAGCGCGCGGCCGGCATCGTCGGTGCCCTGCCAGACCAGCGTGTGCAGGCCCGCGGCGAGGTGGCCGGCGATCAGCGTGGCGCGGCGGCGGCCGGCGACGTCGTAGGCCGCGACCTCCACCGGCCCTGACCGCTCCAGCCGGAGCGAGATGGTGGTCCGCGGATTGAAGGGGTTGGGCGCCACGCGGGTCATGCGGAGCGCGGCGGCCGCGCCCTGCGGTGCCGCGGTCGCATCCTCGGCCAGGCGGACCACCATCAGCTCGGCGGGCTGGGGCCCGGCACCGGTGAGGAAGAGATCGCCGCCCGGACCGAGGGCCAGGCCGTGGCCCGCGTTGGCCCGGCCGGAGTCCAGGGCCAGCACGTCGTCGAGGTCGTCGCCACCGGCCTGCAGCCGGGCGGCGATGATGGCGGCGTCGCTGAACTCCACCTGCGGGAAGTCCGGCGAGACGCTGTAGCCGGCCAGGACCGGGCGTTCGGCCGCGTCGAGCACCAGCGCGCGGCAGACGTCGGTTTCGGTCCCGCCGAGGAACGTGCCGTAGGCCATGGCCCCGCCGTCGGGGACCAGACGGACGGCGAACATGTCGGGGCAGTTGTAATCGCCGCCGAAGGGGATCTCGCAGCCGTCGATCTCGCCGACGAACTGGGGAGTGAAGGCGCCGGCGGTGACGGGGAAGTCGGGCGAACGGGTGGAGCCGGCCACCACCACCGAGCCGTCGGCCGCCACGGCCACGCCGCCGATCCGCTCGAGGTCTTGGCCGCCCAGGTAGGTGGAGGCCACCAGGCCGCTGCCGTCGGCGGCCACCCGCGCGATCACGCCGTCCTGGTAGCCAGCCAGCTCGGCCTGGAACGGGCCGTAGACACGGAAGTCCTCGCTGTCGGTGGTGCCGACCACGACCAGGTCGCCGCCCGGTGCGAGGGCGATGCCGGCCGCGGTGTCGTCGCCGGTGCCGCCGAGGTAGCTGCTGTGGACCAGGGCCCGACCGTCCGCGGTCAGGCGGGTGACGAAGAAGTCGCTGGTGTCGTAGGGGAAGCCCATCTTCTCGGGCTGGAAGGCGTCCTGCACCGGGAAGTCCGTGGACCACGTGGATCCCACCAGTCCGAGCGAGCCGTCACCGGCCACGGTCAGACCCATGGCCATGTCGGTGTACTCGCCGCCGAGCAGCGTGCTGTAGGCGAGGTCCCCGTCCGCGGGGTCGAGCCGCAGGAGGAACGCCTCGCGGAAGCCTCCGCTCTGTGGCTGCAGCGCGTCCACGGTCCGGGGGAAATCCGGGGAATCGGTCCAGCCGGCGAGCCAGACCCCGCCGTCGGCACCGATGGCGATGCCCTCGGCCTGGTCATGATCGGTGCCCGCGATGACGCGTTCCCAGAGCACGTCGCCCGAGAGATCGAGCTTGACCACGAGGATGGCGAGGGTGACGCCGTCGGGGTAGTGAGAGGCCACGGCGTAGGCGTTGCCGGCGCCGTCCACGGCCAGCTGCCGACCCGAGGCGAGGGTGTAGCCCGGGATGATGGTCTGGTACTCCACCTGCAGGGCGGCCGGGGCCGTGGCGGCGGTGACCAGGACGAGCAGGACGGCGATCAGGGGTCGCAGGCGCGGCCGGGAATGGTGGCGGGTCATGGGGCGGCCTCCTTGCGGTGGCCGGTGCCGGGTCGGGGATCCGACGACCGGTCGTTCGCCTCTGCGGCGACACGGAGCCGCCGGGAGGTGAGGTCGGGCGGGTCTCTCCTCTCCGTACGACGCCCCATACCCAACGTGACGGAGAAATCCTATCCTGCAAGTGCGCTTTCACGGGAACGCCGCCAGATTGGAAGCAATTCGCACACGAACGATTCGCACGCCGGCGGCCTGCGCAGGGCCGCCGCCGTCTTCCGAGGAGGTGATGACGTGACCACTCCGCGCATCGAACCGCGCAAGTATCGCCCCTATCAGCGGCGCGACATCGACGGCATCCCGCAGCTGCAAGCGCTGTCGTCGGAGCAGCTCCTGGACATGAAGGCCGTCTCGGCCGTCCTGCCCTTCCGCGTGAACTCCTACGTGGTGGAGGAGCTGATCGACTGGGACCGCGTCCCGGAGGATCCCATCTTCCAGCTCACCATCCCGCAGCCCGGCATGCTCGAGCCCGACGACCTCGCCCGCATGCGCGAGCTGGTGGCGCGTGAGGCTCCCGCGGCAGAGGTCCAGACGGCGGCCCGCGAGATCCAGGCCGCCATGAACCCCCACCCCGCCGGCCAGCGCGAGTTGAACGTGCCCCGTCTGGACGGCCAGCCCCTGCCGGGCATGCAGCACAAGTACCGCGAGACGGTGCTCTTCTTCCCCGCCCTGGGCCAGACCTGCCACGCGTACTGCACCTACTGCTTCCGCTGGGCGCAGTTCGTGGGCGACGACGAGCTCCAGTTCGCCAGCCGCGAGGCGGACCAGCTGGTGGCCTACCTGAAGCAGCACCCCGAGGTGAGCGACGTCCTGATCACCGGCGGCGATCCGCTGACCATGAAGACCCGGGTGCTCCGCCGCTACCTCGAGCCCCTGCTCGACCCGGCGCTGGAGTCGGTGACCAGCATCCGCCTGGGCACCAAGTCGCCCGCCTACTGGCCCTACCGCTACGTGACCGACAAGGATGCGGACGACCTGCTGGCCCTCTTCGGCGAGATCCGCGACGCCGGCAAGCACCTGGCGATCATGGCCCATTACAGCCATCCGCGGGAGCTCGCCACGCCGGTGGCCCAGGTGGCCCTGCGGCGCATGCAGGCCGCTGGCGCCACCGTCCGCTGCCAGGCGCCCCTGATCCGCCACGTCAACGACGACGCCGACGTCTGGGCCGACATGTGGCGCACCCAGGTCCGCCATGGTGCGGTGCCGTACTACATGTTCGTCGAGCGCGACACCGGCCCGAAGCACTACTTCGAGGTGCCGCTGGCGCGCGGCCTGCAGATCTACCAGGGCGCCGTGCGGCAGGTCTCCGGTCTGGCCCGCACGGTGCGCGGCCCGAGCATGAGCGCCACGCCGGGCAAGGTCTGCGTGGATGGCGTCACCGAGATCGCCGGCGAACGGGTGTTCGCGCTGCGCTTCCTGCAGGGGCGCGACCCCGACTGGGTGGGCCGGCCGTTCTTCGCCCGGTACGACGACCAGGCCACCTGGCTGCACGACCTCGAGCCCGCGCTCGGCCGCGAGGAGTTCTTCTTCGAGCCGGGCCTGCGGATCTTCACCGCCGGCGACCGCGCCGCCGCCCGCGGCGACCGGGACGAACCGGCCGATCGCCAGGCCGTGGCCGAGGCGTCCTGAGTCCAGCCCCTGGTCGTGCCCCGGTCCGACGGCCCGTGCGGTCCGATGATGGGCGCGGTCCGACGGACGGCGCAGCCGTCCCCCGAACGACGAGCCGCCGGCGTCCCCACGGGACGCCGGCGGCGTTCGTCCCGGTCCGGAGGCGGACCGGAAGCGCAGACCAGCGGAGCGGCATCAGCGCACAAGCGTGAGCGAACCCACCTCCTGCAGCCCGCCCGCCTGCAGCCGGGCGAAGTACGTGCCCGAGGCCACGCCTCGGCCGGTGCGGTCGCGGCCGTCCCAGCGGGCCTCGCCCATCCCGGCCGGCCGGATGCCGTCGACCAGGGTCCGCACCAGGCGGCCCTGGACGTCGTAGATGTCCAGGCGCACGTGCTGCTCCAACGGCAGGCTGAAGCGCACCGTGGTCTGGGGGTTGAACGGGTTGGGCACCGCGCCCAGCAGCGCCAGGGCCGGCGGCGCGGTCTCCACGCCGGTGGTGGTGCCCACGGTGAGCAGGACCGGCACGGCCAGGGTGGGGTTGTCGGGATCGTCGCTGGTCAGGACCACCTCGGCCGCATGCTGACCATCGGCCAGGCCGGTGGCGTCGATGGTCACCGTCAGCACCGCGTAGCCCGCCGGCGCCAGATCACCGCCCACACCATCGAGGCCGAGCCACGGAGCGGTCTCGGCGGCGGCCCAGGCCAGGTCCTCCACGCCCTGGTTAAGGATCAGCAGCTCGTGGGCGGTCTGCCCCCCACTGGCCACCTCGGCCGTGATCTGCGCCGGACAGGGCACGATCCGCGGAGCCGGCGCCTCGCCCCCGGGCAGGGTCACCAGGTCGAGGAAACCGCGGTCGCTGCTGCCACCGCTGCTGGTGGTGGAGTAGCGCCAGCGGAAGGTGTGCTCGCCGGCGGTGACGGGGTAGGTGAAGAGGGTCCACTGGGCGGCGTCGTCCCAGCTCGCGATGGTGGCGAAGCCATCCCAGAAGGCCAGCGTGCCGCTGCCCTGGGTCTTGACCCAGAAGCTCATCTCGCCATCGGCGACCAGGTCCACGTCCAGCCGCAAGATGGAGGTCTGGTTGCCCCCCAGCTCGCCGCTGCGGGCGCTGAACTGGCCCTCCTGGGCGGTCTGGTCGGTGATCTCCCAGTCCGCATCGCCGGCGAACGTCCACGCGAAGGCATCGAGGGCGCCGGACTCGAAGTTGTCGGCGGCGACGGCCCGCAGGTACAGGTCGCACCGATGGTCGGCCTGCGCCGGCAGGACCTGCTCCACGGCGCCCTGTCCCGGCAGGCTCGCCCGCACGGTGTACTGGTCGGCGAGGGGCAGATCGTAGGACCACGTGCCATCGGCCGCGGTGACGGACACCGGCAACGGCGTGCCCACCACCTCGACCACCGCGCCGGCGGTGGGCTCGGCCCCCGGGAAGATGTCGCCCGGTCCGTAGACCGTGCCGCTCACCTGCACGGTGGGCAGGGGCACCAGGCGCAGCTCGGGGAAGATCTCGCCCCCGGCCGGCACCTCGTAGATCTCCTGGCCGTCCTCGTAGCCGAAGAACGACACCAGGACCGTGGCCGGCCCCGCCGGCGCGTTGAGCCGAAAACCACCGGTCGCGTCGGTGGTGACGGTCACGGGGCCGCCCTGCAGCTCGACGGTGGCGCCGGCCACCGGCGCGCCGGTGACGTCGTCCACCACCACGCCGGCCACGGCGCCATAGCCGGACAGGGCGGCCGACACCGCGGCGTGGGCGTCGATGATGCCATGGCCGTAGGCGTTGTCCTCGCCGACGGCGCCCAGGTCCGTGCTCGTGTCCATGAGGATCTGCTTCATGGTGATCACGTCGATGTCCGGGTTGGCCGAGCGCATGAGCGCCACCGTCCCGGCCACGTGGGGCCCGGCCATGGAGGTGCCGCTGAAGAACGCGTAGCCGTTGCCGGGCACGCTGCTGTAGACGTTGACGCCCGGCGCGGAGACCTCCGGCTTGATGCGGTGCTCCTCCGGCCCGCAGTTCGGACCGGCCGGCCCGCGACTGGAGCTGTAGGCGATGCTGAACGGGGGCGTGGTCTGCGTGGAGCCCACGGAGAAGCTGTCGTAGGGCGTGGTGGCCCGATCGGCGGGCGAGCGCAGGGTCATGCTCCCGGGGCCCTCGTTGCCCGCGGACCAGACGTGCATCACGCCGGCGGCCTCGCAGGCATCGATGGCGTCCCACCAGGCGGAGTAGCAATCCGGATAGCCGAAGCTCTCGTTGATGCCCCAGCTGTTGTTGGCCACGTCGGGAACGTCGTCGCTGGTGGACGGATCGCCATCGGGATCGGCCAGCCACTGCAGCGTGGCCAGGACCGCGTTGCCCAGGCTGCCGGCGGGCACGATGGTGTTGGCGGCGATCCATTCGGCCGCGGGCGCGACGCCGATGGTGTCGCCGGGCGCCAGACCGCAGATGGTGCCCATGGTGTGGGTGCCGTGGCCACCGCTGTCCTGGGGGAAGCTGCCCGGATTGCCATCGAGGTCGAGCCACGCCGCCGCCGCGGGCGCCGTGTTGCCGCGCCAGCGGTCGCGCAGGGCGATGTGGTTGCCGTCGACGCCGGTGTCGAGGTTCGCCACCAGCGCGCCCTCGCCCCGGATCCCCAGATCCGACCATACGCGCCGGGCGCCGATGTTCACCAGGCCATTGGTGATGCCGATCCCCCGGTCCTTGTCCGCCGCGACCCGCGTGGCGACCGGCTCGATGAGCTCCACCGTCAGCGGCGGCTCGAGCACGTCGATGTCCCGGTGGCTGGCGAGATCGCGGACCACCCCGGCGTCCCGCGCCACCACGTGGACGGCGTTGACGATCCAGTAGGGCTCGTAGGCGATCACCTCGCCGAGCTGGCGGCGGACCTCGAGGTCGGCCAGCAGCGAGGCCTGGGTGCGGCGGGCCTGGTCCTGGAGCGCGGTGACCACCGTCCGGTGTCGCGCGGCGAACGGGGTTCCGGCCTCGTGGAGCTGCCAGTCCAGCCCCTTGATGTCCAGGCGGTCCTGCAGCACCACCAGGGCGGCGACGGGCTCGTCCAGGGCCTTGCCCTGGAGGTAGGTCTCCATGGCGGGGCTGACCTCGCCCGCGGTGGCGACCGGAACGGCGACGAGCACCGCGGCCGCCAGGGCCAGGCAGGACACGACGGAGGGGCGGAGAGCAGAAACGACGATCATGACATCCTCGGCTCGGTGGGGTGGCGGGGAGTGAAGATGAACGGCAAGGGGTGCAGATTCGGGTTTCCTGCAATCATATCAGAATCAATCCTGATAATCAAACCAGAATGCCCCGGCTTCCGGATCCGGACCGGAACGACCGTCGCCGGCGACCACGCGGGTCGCCGGCGACGGAGGTGGAGCCGGGAACGTGCCGATCCCCGGTCGCGGCCGGTCAGCGGACGAGCACCAGCGACTTCACGGACTGCTGGCCGGCGGCCTGCAGGCGCGCGAAGTAGGTGCCCGAGGCCACCGCCCGACCGGCCTGGTCGCGCCCGTCCCAGCGGGCCTGGTTTGGCCCTGCCGGGCGGGTGGCGTCCACCAGGGTCCGCACCAGGCGCCCCTGCACGTCGTAGAGGCGCAGGTCCGCATGGCCGGCGGCCGGCAGCGAGAAGTGGATGGTGGTCTGCGGGTTGAACGGATTGGGCACGGCGCCCCTGAGGACGAAGGACCGCGGCGCATCGCCGGCGGCGGTGACGTCGCCGGTGACCGTGAGGCTGGCCGGGATGGACAGCGTGGGGTTGACGGGATCGTCGCTGGCCACCTCGATCTGGGTGACGTGCTGCCCGGGCAGGAGGTCGTCGGTCAGGAAGGTGACCTCGACCACCGCGTAGCCGAACGGTGCGATCTCGCCCGCCGCGCCGGCGAGCGCGAGGAACGCGCCGGCGGTGGCCTCGAACTGCAGCGGCACGGCGCCCTGGTTCATGACCACCAGCGGCAGGGTCGTGGTCTCGCCGGCCGCCAGCTCCGCATCCAGCTCCCACGGCGTGGCCACGGCCAGCGGGGCAGGCGCGCCGCCGCCGGGGAAGATGACGTCGTCGATCCAGCCGCAGTCCGCGCCGTCGGAGACCGACCAGTCCTTGTCGTAGGTCCAGCGGAAGGTGTGCACGCCCGCGTTGACGGTGGTGGTGTACTGGACCCAGCCCACCTCGCCGGCCCACTCGGCCCGCTTGCTCCCGTCGACGTAGAACTCGAGATAATCGTAGTTGGCCTCGCTGGAGACCTTGTACCAGAAGCTCACCTCGCCACCGGCACCGCAGTCGACGGTGACCTCGAGGCTGGAGCTGTCCTGATCACCGATGTCGCCGGACTGGGCGGCGTGCTGCCCGCCGTGGGTGGTCGCGGACTGGACGAACCAGTCCGCATCGCCGCTGGTCTGCCAGGGCAGCATGGTCAACCCACCGGACTCGAAGTCGTCCTGGGTGAGCTCGCCAAGAAAGAGGTCCACGTCCAGATCCCCGTCCACCGGCACGGTCTGGCTCAGCGCACCGTCGTTGACCAGGCCCGCCTGCAGGGTGTAGTCCGCCCCC
>JAASSM010000039.1 GCA_021767885.1 bacterium
CTGCCACGGCTCTGCCGCTGGGCGAGTGGCCGGCTGCCGGTGCAGGCGCGGGGGACCCTCGAGACCGGCGACCTCGTGCAATCGTCGCTGCTGAAGACCCTCGGGCGCCTGGCCAGCTTCGAACCGCAGCACCGGGACGCCCTCGTCGCCTACCTGCACACCGCCGTGCTCAACCTCATCCGGGACGAGCTGCGCCGGACGCGTGCGCGGCCGGAGCAGCTCGAGCTGGCGGATCAGCAGCCGGCTCGCGGCCCCTCGCCCCTGGATGATGCGGTGGGCCAGGAGGTGCGAGGGCGTTACCTGGCGGCCCTGGAACGGCTCGGCCCACGCGATCGGTCCTTGCTGCTGATGCGGATCGAGATGGATCTGGACTATCCCGAGATCGCCGCGGCGCTGCACAGCCCCAGCGCGGATGCCACGCGGATGGCCATCCGCCGGGCCGTGCGGCGGCTCGCCGAGGAAATGGGCCATGTCGGCCACAAGTCGCCCCGGTGATCCCGACCGCCTCGGGCGGCTCGCCGAACGGGTCGCCGCGGGCGAGGCCATCGACTGGGACGCCGCTGCGCGGGGCCTGTCCGCCGACGAGCGCGAGGTCCTCGCCGGCCTGCGCGAGCTCTCCCGCATCGTGACCGCCCAGGGGGCCGACCCCCTGGCCCGGGCGGCAGCGGCCGGCGGATCCTCCGGCCTCGAGGCCGACGCGCGATCCCCGGCCCCGCCGCGAGCCTGGGGCAACCTGCGGATCCTCGGCGAGATCGGCCGCGGGACGTATGGCGACGTCTATCGCGCTCACGACCCGGCGCTCGATCGGGACGTGGCGATCAAGCTCTTCCACGCCGGCCAGTCGCCGCGCGAAATCCTCGGCGCCCTGGCCGAGGGCCGCCTGCTGGCCAAGGTCCATCACGCCAACGTGGTGACCGTCCATGGGGCCGAGTTCCGCGGGGGTCGGCTGGGCATCGTCATGGAGCTCATCGAGGGAGCGACCAGCGAGGACATCCTGGTCGAACGCGGGCCCTGGCATCCCACCGAGACCATGGTGCTGGGCCTGGAGGTGGGCCAGGCCCTGGCCGCGCTCCACGGCGCGGACATCCTGCACCGGGACATCAAGGCCCGCAACGTGATGCGCGAGGTGGGCGGCCGCACGGTCCTCATGGACCTGGGCATCGGCTGCCTGACGCCGCGCCTGGATTCCGCTGGCACCCGCGGGACTCCCATGTACGCGGCTCCGGAGGTGCTCCTGGCCCACCGCGCGAGCAGTCGCAGCGACATCTACGCCCTGGCCGTGCTCCTCTTCCACCTCCTGACCGCACGCTATCCCGTGGAAGGGCGGACCCCGGAGGAGATCGTCGCGGCGCACAGGGTGGGACGGCGGCAACACCTGCGGGACCTCCGCCCCGACGCGCCTGCGACGCTGGTCGAGATCATCGAGCGCGGCCTGCAGCCGCGGCCGGAGGACCGCCAGGCGTCGGCGGCCGCCCTCGTGGAGGACCTCGCCCGCGCCCTGGGCCGGCGCTCCGGCGGGCCCGTCACCCGGCACGAGCGCCCCGCCCGCCCCGGGGTCGCGGTGCTCGCGCTCCGCGACCTCAGTCCGGCGCGCGACCAGGCCTACTTCTGCGAGGGGCTCGCCGAGCAGATCATCCACGCGCTGTCGCACGTGTCGGGTCTGCGGGTTCTCGCCCCCTGCTCGGCCTTCGCGACCCGCGAGCGCACCACCGCTCCCCACGCCGCGGCCGCGGACATGGACTGCAGTCACGTGCTGGACGGCAGCGTCCGGCGCGTCGGCGAGCACGTCCGCATCTGCGTCCGTCTCATCGCCACCGCCAGCGGCCAGACCCTCTGGTCCGATCAGTACGACACCGTGCTCGGCGACGTCCTCGCCGTCCAGGATGAGATCGCCCAGGCGATCGTCGACCACCTGGCCGTGGACCTGGACCCGGCCGCCTCACCGGCCGGCGAGGCTGACGAACCGGAGCGCCGCCGCCGGGCCTCCAGCGTCCAGACCCCCCGCAGCATCCAGGCCCACCACTCGCGCGATCCGGAGGCCTGCAACCTCTACCTCATGGGGCGGTACCTCTTCAATCGCGGGTCACGGGACGACCTCGCCGCGGCCGTCCGCCGCTTCCAGGCCGCCATCGCCCGCGACCCGGGCTATGCCCTGGCCCACGTGGGCGTGGCCGAGGCCAGCAGCTACCGCTTCGCTTACCACGACTGCCAGTGCCGCGGACACCTCGACCTCGCCCGGGCGGCGGCGCGCCGGGCCGTGGCCCTGGACCCCGGCCTCGCCGAGGCCCACGCCGTCCGCGGCCTGGTCCATCTGCTGGACTGGCGGTGGAAACCAGCCGGCCGGAGCCTCGAGCAGGCCCTCGCCCTGCATCCCGGACTCGCCGTCGCCCATCACTATCATGCCCACTACCTGCAGGCGATGGGACGGCTCGGCGATGCCCAGGCGGCGCAGGAGCGGAGCGTGGAGGCCGATCCGGCCTGCCATTTCGCCCACGGCTGGCTGGCCGTGTTCCGCCTGCGGGCCGGCTGCCTGACCGACCACGGACAGCCCGACCTGCCCGTCGACCGGCCGCTGCAGCCCGACCTGGCCCGGATCATCCAGGGGCAGTCCCTGGTCCTGGCCGGCGACGTGGACGGAGGCGTGGCGGTGCTCGAGCGCGGCGTGCGCGAGGCGCCCGGGGACCGGTTCCTGCATGCTTCCCTGGGCTGGGCCTATGGCATGGCTGGACGCCAGGCCGACGCCCGGCGGGTGCTCACCCATCTCCAGCGCGACCGGCACGACCAGCCGCTCCGCCCCTTCCTGCTGGCCAAGGTGCATGCGGGGCTGGGCGAGCGGGATCCGGCCTTCGCCTGGCTGGCGCGGGCGGTGGCCGAGCACGATCCCCTGGCGATCATGATGAAGAGCGACGCCACGGTGGCCACGCTGCGGGACGATCCCCGCTTCACCGAACTGCTCGCGCGCATGGGCCTGGCCTGAGCCGGACGCGGCGGGCTCGCCGGTCGGCCGGCCGCGGCCCGCCAGGTCGCCGGCGGCCGCAGTGAGAGGGACGGCCGGCAGGCCGCCCCCCTCCGCTCCTCCCCCGTTCGCCGGCGCGTCACACCTTCTCGCGCGCCGTGTAGTGCGTGTGGAGCAGTTCGTGCGCCCGGTGGCTGTTGGGCTGCCCGAAGAACTGCGCGTAGATGGTGGCGACATCCGGATTCTCGTGGGACTTGCGCAGCCGCTTGCCCTCGTCCTCGGCCAGGATGGCCTGGAAGCGGGCCTGGCGCACGGCCTCCGTGGTCAGCCGCGGCTGTCCGCCGCCACCGATGCAGCCGCCGGGACAGGCCATCACCTCGATGAAGTGATAGGGGCTCTGCCCCGCCGCCACCTGCTGCATGAGCTGACGCGCGTGGCCCAGCCCGCTGGTGGCCGCCACCTTCGCGGTCACCCCCTCGAGCCAGCCGTACTCGTCCTTGCAGCCGGTGAACGTGAGCTCGATCTCGCGGATCCCGTGGATGTCCATGAGGTCGCGGACGTGCAGGTTCTCGGCGGGCAGCTCGCGGCCGGTGACCAGCTCGTGGATGGTGCGCAGGGCCGCCTCGGAGACGCCCCCGCTGTTGGCGAAGATGTCGGCCGCGCCGCTGCCGAGTCCCAGAGGATGATCGAACTCGCCGTCCGGCAGGGCGGGGAAGTCGATGCCGTAGCGCCGGATCAGGCGCCCCAGCTCCCGGGTGGTGAGCACGTGGTCCACGTCCGCATGGCCGCTGTCGGCCATCTCCGGCCGGCCGGCCTCGTACTTCTTCGCCGTACACGGCATCACCGAGACCATCACGATGTCCTCGGGCGCGATCCCCTTCTGCTCGGCGTAGAAGGTCTTGACCACCGTCCCGAGCATCTGCTGCGGCGACTTCGCCGTCGAGACGTTGGGGATCTGCTCGGGGAAGAAATGCTCCAGGAACTTGACCCAGCCCGGCGAACAGCTCGTGGTCATGGGCAGGGCCACCGCCGGATCCCGATCCACCAGCGCACCGCGCAGGCGGCCCAGCAGCTCGGTCCCCTCCTCCATGATGGTCAGGTCGGCCGAGAAGTTGGTGTCGAAGACGGCATCGAAGCCGAGCAGGCGCAGGGCGGTGACCATGCGTCCGGTGGCCAGGGTGCCCGGCGCCAGGCCCTGGGTCTCCCCGATGGCCGCCCGGATCGCCGGCGCCGTCTGCACCACCACGTGCTTCTGCGGGTCCAGCAGGGCGGTCACCACGTCGGCGATGCTGTCCTTCTCGAAGATGGCGTTGACCGGGCAGACCGCCGCGCACTGGCCGCAGTTGACGCAGACCGCGTCGCCGAGACCGGTGAACGCCGGGGCCACCACCGAATCGAGACCCCGCTCCTGCACGCCGATGGTCCCCACGGTCTGGATCTGGTCGCAGACCGTGATGCAGCGGCGGCAGAGGATGCACTTGCCGGAGTCGCGCACCAGCGCGGCGCTGGACCGGTCGATCTCGCGCGCGGTCGCGGACTGGCCGCCGAAGCGCGTGCCGTCCACGCCGAAATCCCGGGCCACGTCCTGCAGCTCGCAGTCCGCGCTCCGCTCGCAGCTCAGGCAGTCCTGCACGTGGTCCGAGAGCATCAGCTCCACGGCGGTCCGCCGCGCGCGCTGCACCCGCGGCGTGTTGGTCCGGATGACCATGCCGTCGGCGGCGGCCAGCATGCAGCTGGCCAGCAGGTTGGGCCGGCCAGCCTGTTCCACCACGCAGACGCGGCAGACCCCGGCCTCGTGGACGCCGGCCAGGTAGCAGAGGGTCGGGATCTTGATGCCCACCCGGCGGGCGGCGTCGATGACCTTGGTGCCCCGGGGGACCTCCACCTCGACGCTGTCGATGGTCAGCTTCACGGTGTCGTTCATGGCCCGTCCTCCGCTAGTTGGTGACCTCGGCGCGATAATCGCACCGCAGGCATCGTTCGGCTTCCTTGCGGATCGCCTCGTCCCAGTTCACGCCCCGGTTGACGAGCAGGAAGTTCTTGATCCGCTCCTCGACCATGGAGTACTCGGTCTGCACGCGTGGCCGCTCCACCGGATCGGCATCCGGATCGAAGGCCACGTCCGGCGAACGCATCACCCGCCAGGGGAAGGCGTCGATCTTGCCCGGATTCAGCGTGCGCTCGATGCTCACGGCCACCTGCTCGCCATGGCCGATGGCCACGGCGAGGTTCGAGAGCGAAAGCACGTCGCCCGAGCCCCAGACCTGCGGGTCACTGGTCCGGAAGGTGAACGGATCGCAGACCAGGGCGCCGCTACGCCGACGCTCCAGCTCCGGATAGAACTCGAGGTCGATCTCCTGGCTCACCGCCGGGATCAGGTGGTCGCACTCGAAGATCACCTCGCTGTCCGCACCTTCCCGGGGCCGCGGCCGGCGCCGGCCGGAGTGATCGAAGGGACCGAGCTCCTGCAGCCGGGCGCGGATGCCACGGACGCAGCCACGCTCGTCGACGAGGATCTCGTCGATGGCCGTCAGCTCCTCGATGCGGATGCCCTCCTCCAGCAGCTCGGCGATCTCCTCCTGCTCGGCCGGCATCTGGTCGCGGGTGCGCCGGTAGGCCACCATCACCTCGGTGGCGCCCAGGCGCAGGGCGGTGCGGGCGCAGTCGATGGCGGTGTTGCCGCCGCCGATCACGATCACCGAGCCGCGCACGCGCTTGAGGTCGCCGTGAGCGACCAGCCAGAGGAACTCGATGCCCAGCTGGACGCCGTCGGCGTCCTCGCCGGGCAGGCCCAGGGCGGCGGCCTTCCAGCCGCCGGTGGCCACCACGACGGCGTCGTGCTGGGCCTTGAGCTCGGCGAAGGTCACGTCCTCGCCCACCTTGCAGCCCACGCGGTAGCCCACGCCCATGTCCAGGATGTTGCGGATCTCGTGCTCGAGGACGGCCTTGGGATACCGGTACTCCGGGATGCCGTAGCGCATCATGCCGCCCAGCTTCTCCTGGGCCTCGTAGACCATGACGCTGTGCCCGAGGCGGCGCAGGAAGTAGGCCGCGGTCAGGCCGCTGGGCCCGCCGCCCACGATGCCCACGCTGCGGACCTCGTCGCCCGGACGCGGCAGGGGGCGTGGCATGGGGTAGGTGCCATGGTGGCCGCCGATCTCGGCCATGAAGCGCTTGATCTCCCGGATCGCCACGGGGGCATCCATGGCGGCGCGCCGGCAGGTGTCCTCGCAGGGATGGGTGCACGTCATGCCGCAGGCCATGGGGAAGGGGTTGCGGTCCAAATGGGCCTCCAGCGCCTCGCGGTAGCGCCCCTCCTTCGCCAGGTTCACGAAGGCCGGGACGTTCACGCCGGCCGGGCAGGCGTTCTGGCAGGGAGCGAAGACCAGATCCGCGCAGACGCCCGCGCGGCAGCGCTTCTGGTGGATGTGCTCCTCGTACTCCTCCCGGAAGTTCCGGATGGTCGAGAGCACGGGGTTGGGTGCGGTCTGGCCGAGGCCGCAGATGGCCGTGGCCTTGATGTCCTCGCCCAGGGAGATGAGCGCCTCGATGTCGCCCTCGCGACCCTCGCCGCCGCTGATGCGCTCGAGGATCTCCAGCATGCGGCGGGTCCCGATCCGGCACGGCGGGCACTTGCCGCAGCTCTCCTCCTGGATGAACTCCAGGAAGAACCGGGCCAGGTCCACCATGCACGTATCCTCGTTCATGACGATCAGGCCGCCCGAGCCCATCATGGCGCCGACGTCACGCAGGCTCTCGTAGTCCACCGATACGTTGAGGTCGTGGCGAGGGATGCAGCCCCCGGAAGGCCCACCGATCTGGGCCGCCTTGAACTCCTTGTCGTCGATGATCCCGCCACCGATGTCGTAGATGATCTCACCCAGGGAGATGCCCATGGGCACCTCCACCAGCCCCACGTTCTTCACGGCGCCGGCCAGGGCGAAGACCTTGGTGCCCTTGCTCGACTCCGTGCCCAGGCTGGCGAAGTGCTCGGCCCCCTCCTCGAGGATGCGCGGCACGTTGCCGAAGGTCTCCACGTTGCAGACCACGGTGGGGCAGCGCCAGACGCCCTCCTGAGCGGGGAAGGGTGGCTTGGGTACGGGTTCGCCGCGCTCGCCCATGATCGAGGCGATCAGCGCGGTCTCCTCGCCGCAGACGAAGGCGCCGGCCCCCATGCGCACCTCGATGTCGAAGCTGAAGTCGGAGCCGCCGATGTTCTCGCCCAGCAGCCCCATGGCCCGCGCCTGGTCGATGGCCTCCTCGAGGCGGTCGATGGCCAGCGGGTACTCGGCCCGGCAGTAGATGTAGCCGCGGTCCGCCCCCACGGCGAAGCCGCAGATGGCCATGCCCTCGAGCACGCTGTGCGGCAGACCCTCGAGCTGGGAACGATCCATGAAGGCGCCCGGATCGCCCTCGTCGGCATTGCAGACCACGTACTTGTGGCCGTCGCGCGCCGGTTCGCGCGCCGTCAGCTCCCACTTCAGTCCGGCGGGGAAGCCGCCGCCACCACGGCCGCGGAGACCGGACGCCTTGATCTGCTCGATGACGTCCGCGGGCGTCCCATCGCTCACCGCGGAGATCAGCGACCGATAGCCACCCACGGCGATGTACTCCTCCAGGCTCTCGGGGTCGATGATCCCGGCCCACTTCCGCGTGAATCGGTGCTGGCGCTGGAAGAAGGGGATGTCGTCGATGATGGGGATCTTCTCGCCGGTGTCGCGGTCGGTGTAGACGTGGTCGAGGACCGGCTCGCCGCCGACCAGGTGGTGCTCCACGATGCCGGGCACGTCCTGGGGCGTCAGCTCGGTGTAGAGGATGCCGTCGGGATAGACCACGGCCACGGGGCCCAGCTCGCAGCTGCCGATGCAGCCGGTGACCACGATCTCGACGTCCTCGGTCAGGTCCGGTCGTGCGGCGATCTCGGCCTCGAAGGCGGCCTTGACCGCCTGGCAACCCGAGGACACGCAGCCCGTCTCGCCGCAGATCAGCAGCTGGCGGGACCGGGTCCGGGCGGCCGGATCCACGCGGCGAGCGAGCACGCGCGGGGCATGGCGGTCCCGGACGGCGGCGAGGTCGGCAAGGGTCTGGATGGGAGCCATCAGCGGACCTCCTGGGCGGCGGTGGCGTTCCGGTAGCGGTCGAGCAGATCTCCGAGCTGGGCCGGGCGCACGCGGCGGTGGGTGTCCTCGTCCACGATCACCACGGGAGCCAGGGCGCACGCCCCCACGCAGCGGACCACCTCCAGGGTGAACTCCCCGTCGGCGGTGGTCTCGCCGGCCTTGATGCCCAGGTCCTTCACCATCTGCTCCATGAGCTGCTTGCCCCCGCGCACGTAGCACGCCGTTCCCAGGCAGATCTTGATGGTGTGCCGGCCCCGCGGGAACCGGTCGAAGAACGAGTAGAAGCTGGCCACCCCCAGGACGCGGGCGGTGGGCAGGTCGAGACGGGCGGCGACGTGCCTCAGCACCGCGTCGGGCAGGTACCCGAAGATGGTCTGGGCCACGTAGAGGCTGTTGATCAGGCTGCCAGGCTCGGTGCGGTAGAGATCGAGGATCTCGTCGAGGCGGGCGTACCGTTGCTCCTCGGTCAATTCCGCACAGTTGCACCCCTCGGCGGCCATCTTCAGGGGGTTGGTCGGGCTCATGCGACGCCTCCGCTGCTGTTCGTTGCACCGTTTCTGGTAAATCTTTAACATTTAGAGGTCCGAAAAAACCCGGGATTTCCCCAGGTGTCGCGTTCCGGACCTCACGAGGCCAAGGATAGTCGTCGGCGGGTCCAGGACCAAAAAAAATCCGGACGGGACCGCCGCGGCCGCGGGTCCAGGACGCTAAACGGAACAAGAACAGCGAATTGAGGATTTGCTTGCGAGTCAAGGCCGGCGCGGAGCGGCCCGGCGCCGATGGCCGGGATCCTGGCCGACAGCCAGGCCGAGCGATCC
>JAASSM010000040.1 GCA_021767885.1 bacterium
CCACCTCCTCCACCCACGGCGGGCCGATGGGGTCGTCCGGCTGGCCCTCCGTGCGCAGGGAAAGCAGGAGCTGCTCGTCCAGCCAGCGCCACTCGCCCTCGAGCACCTCGTCGGCGATCTGCACGAAGGCCATCACCGCCAGGCCGAGGACGGCCAGCGCCGTCAGGCGCTTCAGGCGCCCGTGGGAAGGTCGGCCTTCTGCCATGCGTCGTATCCGCCGGCCACCACCTTGGCGTTCATGAAGCCCCGGTCCATGTACTCGGCCGCCACCCGGGCGGCGCTCGCGTCGTTGGGTCAATTGCAGTAGAAGATGAGCTCGCGGACGCGGTCGAGCTGGTCGGCCCGTTGCTCCAGTTCGGGCAGGGTGATGGCCGCTGGCACCGGGACGTCGCCGCACTTCTCGCGGTCGTCGTAGGCACAGACGAGCACGGCGTCGTCCTGCTGGACCCGCTCGTGGGCCGTCTCGGGTTCGATGATCTGGGGCTGGGGCATGTCGTGCTCCTTCCATGGTCCGTCTCGTCGTGATCGGGCTGCCGGCGGCGCCTCTTACCCACCGCTAGGGCGCGGGGGATGATCCCGCCAGCGGACCGGTCGCGGTTGCCGCGGCCGGGGGTCGGGGGCGATCCTGGGGAGCAGACGGCACGGCTGCCGGTTCCGTGGCGGCTTCCACCACCGGGAGGGACCTCTTGCGCGACCACGACGAACTCCTCGCCACGCTGCGCCGGATCGACGGCCGCGGCTACCGCGCCTATGGCGATCTGCGCGGCCCCTGGGACCTGAGCGCCCCGTTCCGGGAGCGGGAGCCGGGTTCCAGCCCGGACGGCGCGCGGCCCTGTGTCCTGCAGGTGGACCACGTCCAGGGCGATCCCTTCGCCAGCCCCAGCCGCGTGCGCCTGCAGATCGCACCGCAGGCGGCGGCGCTGCCGCCGGCATGGCACGAGGGCGCCGACCGCGCCTTGGCCCTGCGCGATCTCCTCGCCCGGCAGCTGGACCGGGCCTGCCGTGCCGGCGCCTCGCGGCGTCGCGGCACCGGCCACAGCGGCGAGGTGGCCGTCGATGCGCCGGGCCAGGAGGTGCTCGAGACCTCCGCGGTGATCATCCGGCCGGGCGGTGGCCTGGAGGCCCGGCTCACCGTGGGCCTGCCCGCGCGCGGGCGGCGCATCGCCGGTGGCGAGGCGGCAGCGGTGCTCCTGGAGGCGTTGCCGGCGCTGGCCGCGGACGCGCTGGTGGCCGCGGCGCTGGATCATCAGGCGGTCTGGCGCCATGTCGTCACCGTGGAGGACGCGGCCACCCTGCGGCGGCGGTTGCCCGACCTCGGGCTCGTGGCCTTCCTGGCCGACGGCGCGGTGCTGCCGCGGCGCAGCGGCGTGGACCAGCGGCCGCTGCCGGCGGCCGCGGCCGTCCCGTTGCGGTCGCCGCGGTCGCTCCGGGTGACGGTGGATCTGCCCCACGCCGGAACGGTGACGGGCATGGGCATCCCGCGCGGCGTGACCCTGATCGTCGGGGGCGGCTACCACGGCAAGTCCACGCTCCTGCGGGCCATCGAGCGCGGGGTCTACGACCACGTCCCCGCGGACGGGCGCGAGCTCGTGGTCACCGATCCGGCGGCCATGAAGATCCGCGCCGAGGATGGCCGCCGCGTGGAGGCGGTGGACATCTCCGGCTTCATCGGCGAGCTTCCGGGCGGCCGGACCACCACCGCCTTCCGCAGCGACGATGCCAGCGGCTCCACCTCCCAGGCCGCGGCGATCATGGAGGCCCTCGAGGCCGGGGCCACCGCACTGCTCATGGACGAGGACACCTCGGCCACCAACATCCTCATCCGCGACGCGCGCATGCAGGCCCTGGTGGCGCCGGAGCACGAACCCATCACCCCGTTCGTGGACCGCGTCCGGCAGCTCTTCACCGGCCGCGGCATCTCCACCGTGCTCGTCCTCGGCGGTAGCGGCGACTACCTCGACGTGGCCGACACGGTGATCGCCATGCGCGAGTTCGTGCCCCACGAGGTGACCGCCGAGGCGCGCCGGGTGGCCGCCGATCATCCCACGCGCCGGGCCAACGAGGCGCCGGGGCCGCTCACGGCACCCCGGGCCCGGCACCCCGATCCCGCATCGCTGGATCCGCGGCGCGGCCGGCACGCGGTCCGGACCGCGGCCCGCGGCGTGCGCGCCATCGCGTTCGGTCGGCAGGAGATCGAGCTGGGGGCTCTCGAGCAGCTGGTCCATCCGGGGCAGGCGCGGGCCATCGGCGAGGCACTGGTGCTGGTGCGGGAACTGTGTGCGCGGGAGGGTGCGTCGGTGTCCGCGGCGCTGGCGACGGTGGCCGGGCGGATCGCGGCCGAGGGGCTGGATCTGCTCGCGCGCCGCGAGCCGCGGGGCGACCTCGCGGGATTCCGGTCCCTGGAGCTGGCCGGCGCCCTCGACCGTTTGCGGAGCCTGGTGATCCGCGACCCGCGCTGACCGGCGGCCAGGCACACGCGGGCCGCGCCGGAGGCCGGCGCGGCCCGCGCGGAGTCGATCGTGGCGACGGGTGTCGCTAGCCCTCGACCTTCACGTGGCAGTCGTTGCACTTGACCGGCGCCGCGAAGGCGGCCTTGTCCTCGGCCTCCTTGGCCGCGTCCTTGTGGCAGCCGATGCAGGTCACGTGGTAGGGGTTCTTCTTGGTGCTCATCTGCGCGCAGTCGGGCACACCCTCCTCGGGATCCTTGTGGCAGGACTGGCAGGATTCGACGCCCATCTCGGCCCAGTTGTCGATGGTCAGGCCCTCGCTGGTGTGGTGGCAGTCGGTGCAGGATCCGAACTCGAAGTGGGCCGTGTGGGGGAACGGCACCGGGTCCTTCTTGTCGCCGCAGCCGGTGAGGATCATCTCATCGGGCATGTCGGCCGCCACGGCGACCATCGCGATGACGAACGTCAGGGCGGCGACACTCACCGCGAGACGCGCCAGGAACTTCTGCATGGTGGGAACCCTCCTCTGAGGATGCGCTGGTTCACGGCCCCGTCCGTCCGGGTGCGAGTCCGGAGCCGACACGGGGTCGCATCGACATCCCGTGTCCCTGCAAGATTAGCGCCGCCTCCCCGGTCTTGACAAGCCCTGGTCATTTGAAAGTGCTTCTCAATACGATCAATTCCCGGGTCATCGCGCCTCCGGGGCTCGCGTTTCGCCATCCGGACGCGTCCGGGGATCTCCACGGGGTGCGCCGATCGGGCCCGCCCGCGCCCCCCGGGCCCCGCGGCGGCGCCACCGGACCGGGCCTGTTGATCCTGAACTCCAGCTCCAGCAACCTCTTCCGGCGCGAGGGCCCGGGTGGCGCGGATGTGGGAGGCGGCCCCATTTCCGCGCTCCCGGCCATGCGTAACGTGGAAGGACGAGGCCGCGCCACGCGGCGCCCGGCCTGCCTGGAAGGGCGGCGGCGCGGGCTGCAGAAACACGCGATCCGGAATGGAGGCGACGACATGGCGATCCATCGCGGCAAGGCCATCTGGGAAGGCGACCTGAAGCACGGTCAGGGGCGCGTGATGCTCCCGGACAGCGACGTGTCGATGCCCTACTCGGCGGCGGCCCGCTTCGAGGACGGCGACGGCACCTCCCCCGAGGCCCTCATCGGGGCGGCCCACGCCGGCTGCTTCTCCATGGCGCTGGCCAAGATGCTCGGGGACGCCGGCCACGAGCCGGCGCAGCTGCACACCGATGCCGAGGTGACCATCGAGAAGCGCGGCGCGGGCTTCGCCATCACCAGCATCCAGCTGCGATGCAGTGCGCGGGTCCCGGACATCGCCGAGGAGGAGTTCGGCCGCATCGCCGGCGAGGCGAAGGAGAACTGCCCGGTGTCACGGCTGGTCAAGGACGGCACGGCCATCGAGCTGGAACTCGATCTGGCGAGCTAGCGGCCGCTGACGAGCTGAAACGCGGCCCGACGCACCGGCCGCTGCGGCGACACGCACACCCCGGATCGGCGGAGCGGACCATGTTCAGGAAGCGCGTCCCCCTCTTCTCCATCTCCGGCTTCGAGGTGGCCCTGGATCCGAGCTGGTTCCTGCTGGCCATCCTCGTGGCCTGGAGCCTGTCCACCGGGTTCTTCCCCTACCGCGTCGAGGATCTCTCCACGGGCTTCTACTGGCTCATGGGCGTCCTCGGCGCGGTGGGCCTCTTCCTCTCGGTGATCCTGCACGAGCTGAGCCACTCGCTCATGGCGCGGCGCAGCGGCCTGCCCATGACGGGGATCACGCTCTTCCTCTTCGGCGGTCTGGCCGAGACCGGCGACGAGCCGTCCCGCGCGCGGGACGAGTTCCTCATCGCCGTGGTGGGGCCGCTGGTGAGCATCGCGCTGGGCATCGGCTTCCTGTTGCTGGGCAGCTGGTCCGCCGGCGGGGGCTGGCCCCGGCCCGTGGTCGCGGTGGTGGACTATCTGGGCGTGATCAACCTCTTCCTGGCGGCCTTCAACCTGGTGCCGGCCTACCCGCTGGACGGCGGCCGCATCCTGCGTTCCGCGCTATGGGCCTGGCGGGACGATCCCCGCTGGGCCACGCGCGTCGCCTCCCGCATCGGCCAGGGCTTCGGCGTGCTGCTGATCGCACTGGGCGTGGTCCGCATGTTTGCCGGCCAGCTCCTGGGCGGCGGCTGGCTGGTGCTGATCGGCCTGTTCCTGCGGCACGCGGCGACGGTGTCGTACCGGCAGCTGGTGGCCCGGCAGGCGCTGGGCGGCAAGCCGGTCTCCCGGTTCATGCGCACCGATCCGCTCGCGGTCTCCCCGGACACCACCGTCGCCCGCCTCGTGGCCGACGTCACCGCCCGCGGCCCGGACCGGGTCTTCCCCGTGGCCGACCGGGAGGGGCGACTGATGGGCTGCCTCTCCCGGCGCCGGGCCGAGGCGGTGGATCGTGACCGCCGGGCGGAGACCACGGTGGCCGACCTCATGGACGGCTGCACCCACCGCAACAGCATCGCGCCGGACGCGGATGCCGCGGCGGCCCTGCAGACCATGGGGCGGCACCGCACCGACCGGCTCCTGGTGGCCGAGAACGGCCGGCTCACCGGCACCGTCTCGCGTCGCGACCTCCTGGAGCATCTCACCGCCCGGGCGCGCGGGGGCCAGGCGACCGTCTGAGCCCCGCGCGACCACGCCACCGGTCGGCGCCGCGCCACCGTCGTGGGGCGCCGGTTCCCGTTGCATCCGTCCGCGTTTCCGGCTACAACCATCGCGAGGAGGTAGCAGCCAGGAGAAGTGACCGTCATGCCCGTGTCCGGTGGTTCCGACCTCACCCCCGAGCACCTCGATCCCCTCGCGCGTCCGGACGCCCAGGCCGTGGAACTCGCCGAGCTCCGCGCCCTGCGCGAGCGCTTCGAGCTGGCCATCGAGGGGACCCGTGACGGCCTCTGGGACTGGAATCTCCAGACCGACGAGGCCTACCACTCCGACCGTTTCGCCCGCATGCTCGGCTACGAGCCGGGCGAGCTTCCCGGCACCTCCGAGGCCTGGTCCGGCCTGTTGCACCCCGACGACCGGGCCGCGGCGCTGGACGCCGTCCAGGCGTACCTGCGCGGCGCGACCCCGGAGTACGAGTCCACGTTCCGCATGCGGGCTCGTGACGGCTCCTACCGCTGGATCGTCGGCCGCGGCAAGTGCGTCCGGGACGCGGACGGCCGGCCGCTCCGGCTGGTGGGGTTCAACATGGACATCACCGCCCGCAAGGAGGCCGAGGACGCGCTCCAGGCCAGCGAGCAGCGGTTCCGCGCGCTCTTCGAGAAGAGCCCCATGGGCGTGGCCTACCACCGCATGATCTACGACACCGACGGCCGGCCCGTCGATTACCTCTTCCTCGACGCCAACGCGAACTACCTCGAGCTGACCGGCGTGGATCCCCGCGGCAAGCACGCCACGGAGGCCTTTCCCGGCATCGAGCACGACCCCTTCGACTGGATCGGCACCTTCGCCCGGTCCGCCCGCGACGGCGAGACCGTCCGCTTCCAGCAGCACCTCGAGGCCAACGACCGCTGGTACGACTGCGTCGCCTTCCAGAGCGCGCCCGATCACTTCGTGGCGGCGTTCCTGGAGATCACCGACCAGCGCCGGCTCGAGGAGCAGCTCCGGCAATCGCAGAAGATGGAGGCCGTGGGGCAGCTCGCCGGCGGCGTGGCCCACGACTTCAACAACCTCCTGCAGGTGATCCAGGGTCATGGCGAGCTGGCCCTCGAGCAGACCGCCGATCCGGAGGCGGTCACCGCCAGCCTCGAGCAGATGATGAAGGCCGCGAGGCGGGCCACCGCCCTGGTGAGCCAGCTCCTGGCGTTCAGCCGCCGCCAGCTGCTCGAGATGGTGGAACTGGACCTGGACCGATGCATCGCCGAGATGCTGGAGATGCTCCGGCGCCTGATCGGCGCGCACATCGTGCTGGACTTCCGCCCTGGCGCGGAGGCCGGCCTGGTGCGGGCGGACGCCGTCCAGATCGGCCAGGTCCTCACCAACCTCTGCGTCAACGCCCGGGACGCCATGCCGCGAGGCGGACGCATCCGCATCGCCACCGAGCGCGTGGACCTCACGCCGGAACTCTGCAGCGCGCTGGAGGGCGTGCAGCCCGGCCCGGCCATCCGGATGACCGTCGCCGACGAGGGCGAGGGGATCCCGTCCGACATCCTGGACCGGGTGTTCGACCCGTTCTTCACCACCAAGGGCGTGGGCGAGGGCACGGGTCTGGGCCTGTCCACGGTCTACGGACTGGTCCAGCAGCACCGCGGCGCGGTGGACGTGAGCAGCGCGCCGGGGCAGGGCACCACGTTCCGCATCTACCTGCCGCGGATCGAGCCGTCGGCGACGTGAGAGGCAGAGCGGCGGCCAGCGGACCACGCGGTCGTCGCCCGCCGGTCCTGCTCCCGTGATGGGCGCCAGGTTGCCGCGTTCTGGAGAGCGAGGCCGTGATGCCATGCGTCGCGGCCCTGACTCCAGCACGAGGAGGCCTCGCCATGGCCGGTTCCGTCCGGACACCGCGCGGCGTCGGCCCGCAGGGGCGTGTCTGGTGCGCGCCGCTGCTCGGCCTGCTGGTCCTCGGGATCTCGGGCATCGCCGGCGCCCAGGCGCAACCGGTGATCGCGGAGCCCGACTGGACCGCGCTGCGCGCCATCGCCTTCGACAATCCCATGAGCGCCCGCTACAATCCCGTGGACGGCTGGATCTATCTGGGCCAGCGCGGTTCGGTGGACGGTCTGTTCCGCATCAACCGCTTCGGGCTGCGGCAGCAGATCTCGGGCGGGACCAACACGGCCGCCATCTGCGTCGATCCCGACTCGGGCAGCGTGTTCCAGTCCGAGGACTACGACGGCATCATCTACCGTACGGCCGCCGGCGCCACCGGACGCCAGGTCTGGGTGCGGGATCTCCATGCCGGGGACGACGACCCCGTGGGCATGGCCATCGCGCCGGCCAGCTACACCGGAGACGTCCTGACACCGCGCGCCGGGCTGGTGGCCGATCGCGGCAACGCCGGCCTGGACGAGCTCTGGACCTGGTCGCCCGACACCGCTGGCGGCGAGGTGGTGCTGCACGCCGACATCGGGATCCTGGTGGATCCCCTGGACGTGGCCATCGACAGCGCCCGGGTCTTCCTGGCCGATGGCGGCCTGTCCGCACCGGGCGTGCTCTACCGCGTGGACGCCGGGGGCAGCCTGGTCCCGCTGGTCACCAGCGAGCCCCTGGCCGACCCCGCCGGCATCGCCCTCGACCCCTGGAACGGCGATCTCCTCGTGCTCGATCACGGCGACCATCGCCTCGCCCGCGTCGACACCACCACCGGCGCGGTGAGCGCCGTGATCACGGGTCTGGCCACGAACCTGGGCTGGGCCGGCGTGGACATCACCGCCGATGGCCGGCTCCTGCTGGTGACCGACCGCGACGCGGACGCCGTCTACGAGTTCGGCCGCTGCGGTCCCGGCCCCGGCTTCGCCGACTGTGACGGCAACGGCGTGCACGATGCCTGCGACGTCGCCGCCGGCCTCCACCCCGATTGCAACGCCAACGGCGTGCCGGACGCCTGCGACCTGGCCAGCGGCACCAGCGACGACTGCAACCTCGACGGCATCCCGGACGAGTGCCCGACCTGCCCCCCCGTGGAGGTGGTGTTCATCATGGACACCTCGGCCTCCATGGACGACGAGGCCGGCGCACTCTGCAACAGCATGGCCGCGGTGATCGCCGAGCTGGCGGCGGCCGGCGTGGAGGTGGCGCCCCGGCTCCTGGCGATCTGCAACCTGCCTGGCGGCGCCTACGACTGCCTGGAGGATCACATCGTCGCCCTGCTGGGCGCCGCGGTCCCCGGCGATCCGCCCGCGGGCCTGGAGGTCCTCGGCGACTGCCCCGGCGGCGATCAGGTCTGCTTCGAGGACTGGGGCCGGGCCACGGCCGTGGTCGCGGGCCTGTACCCCTGGCAGCCGGCCGGGGACACGCTCCGGCTGGTGATCCCGCTCTCGGACGAGGGCCCGTGGTGTGGCGACCCCGTGGGGGACCTCGATCAGGCGTCCATCCCCCACGCCGTCGCCGTGGCCTCGGCCGCCGGCGTGGTGGTCTCCCCCATCACCGGCACCGGCGCCAGCAGTGCCGTGGTGACCCTGGCCGGCGACCTCGCCGCCGGCACCGGCGGCCAGACCTTCAGCTCCGCGGCTCCCGCGGCCGACATCGCCGCCGGCATCGTCCAGCTCGTGAGCGCGGCCTGCGTCGCGGCCACCGACTGCAACGAGAACGGTCAGCTCGACGAGTGCGACATCGCCGACGGGACCAGCGAGGATGCCAACGGCAACGGCATTCCCGACGAGTGCGAGGCCGTCGGGGTGGGCGACGCG
>JAASSM010000041.1 GCA_021767885.1 bacterium
CACAACCTCCAGGGTGCCGAGCACCTCGGAGTCCTCGCCGGTACCCAGGATGCCGACGGTGAACTCGCGGCCCGGGAGGTAGCGTTCCACCAGCACGGGCTGGCGGTAGCGCTCGAGCAGCCAGGCGCACCGGCGACGCAGGCCCTGCGGATCGTGGAGCACCGAGCCGCCGTCGATGCCCTTGCCGGTGCCCTCGGCCACCGGCTTGGCGAAGAGCGGGAAGGGCAGGTCGCAGCCGTCGAGGTCGGCGAGCTGCTCGACCACCGCGAAGGCGGGGGTGGGCAGGCCGCCGTCGCGCAGGACGCGCTTGGTCAGACCCTTGTGCAAGCTGAGGGCGAGCACCAGGGGGTCGCTGAAGGTGTAGGGGATGCCGTACACGTCCAGGATGCAGGGCACCTGCGATTCCCGGCCCACGCCGCGCAACCCCTCGGCGATGTTGAAGACCAGGTCCCAGCGGTGCCCGGCCAGCAGGCGGGCCATGAGCTCGCGCGCGTGGCCGATCCGGTCCACCGTGTGGCCGAGACGCTGCAGGGCCGCCGCGATGGCGTCCACGGTGCTCTCGCGGTCGAACTCCGCCGTCTCCTCCTCGCCATGGCCCATGGCCAGGTAGGCGGAGCGCAGGTCGTAGCACAGGCCGACGTTCATCGGGCCACCTCCTTGCGGGGCTCGGGGTCGGGGTAACGGTGGATGGCGCCGGTGAAGCTGCGCAGCAGCAGGTGGTCCCCGTCGCGGCCCACCACGGAGTCCGGCTGCAGCGGGATCTTGCCGCCGCCGCCGGGGGCGTCGATGACGTACGTGGGCACGGCGTAGCCGCTGGTCCAGCCGCGCAGGCCGCGGATGATCTCCAGGCCCCGCGAGACGGGCGTGCGGAAGTGGGCCGAGCCCGAGATGGGGTCGCACTGGTAGAGGTAGTAGGGCCGGACGCGCATCATGAGCAGGCGGTGCATGAGGTCGCGCATCACCGGCACGGTGTCGTTGACGCCGCGCAGCAGCACCGTCTGGGAGCCCAGGGGGATGCCCGCGTCGGCCAGGCGGCGACAGGCGCGGGCGGTCTCCGGGGTGCACTCGTCCGGATGGGTGAAGTGCAGGCTGAGGAAAAGCGGGTGGTGACGGCGCAGCCTGCGCACCAGCGCTGGCGTGATGCGCTGCGGCAGGACGGCCGGCACCTTGGTGCCGATGCGCAGGATCTGCACGTGGGGGATGCGCCGCAGCGCGCCCAGCAGCCAGTCCAGCGTCTCGTCGGCGAGGGTGAGCGGGTCGCCGCCGGAGAGCAGGACGTCGCGGATGGACGGTGTCCGCGCGATGTAGGCGATGGCCGCCTCCAGGCGCTGCCGGTCCGGGCGCAGCTCGCCCTGGCCCACCACCCGCGAGCGGGTGCAGTAGCGGCAGAAGGTGGCGCAGAAGTCGTGCACCAGGAAGAGGACGCGGTCGGGGTAGCGATGGATCACGCCGGGCACGGGGCTGTGGCCGTCCTCGCCCAGGGGATCGTCGGCCTCGCCCGCGGTGCGCAGGCGCTCGGCCCGGGCCGGGATCACCGTGCGGCGCAGCGGCTGGTCGGGATGGTCCCGGTCCAGGAGGCTCAGGTAGTAGGGCGTGATGGCGAAGGGCAGCAGGGCGCCACGCTGGCCCAGGGCCAGGCGCTCGTCCTCGCCCAGGATCAGCAGACGTTCGAGCTCGGCCTGGGTGCGCACGCGATGCCGGAGCTGCCAGCGCCAGTCGTTCCACTGCGCCGCGGACACCTCCGGGAAGAACCGCCGCCGGAAGGCGCGCGTGCGGGCTCCGGTGCGGACACCGCTGGGGGGCGTCGGTCCGGGTCCAGGAGCAGGGGGTGCGGGGAGGACGGATGGCGCGGGATGCGCCGCCACGGCGGGAGGGTCGGGGGCGACCGGAGGCTCGTCGGACTGGTCCGACGACATCTCCTTCGCTATCCGGATGCTGGCCGGAGGGAGGGTGCGCACGCGGCGCACGGGCTGGGGACCAGAACGCATGGTCCACCTCCACGGAACCGAGGGCCAACGGCCCGCTCGCGAGGCTGCTTCCGGATCGACGGCTGGCGACACTCGCAAGAGCGGTCCGGCGAGCCACCCCCGCCGGTGCCGGCCGACAACTCTGCGAAAGCCCCGCCGCCCGGGATCCAGCCCGGCCGGGTTCTTCCGTGGTGGCGCCGTGAATCTACTCCCGGTGGTCGCGCTGTCAAGGGGTTCGCGGGCCGGGAACCCGGATTTTTTTCGGGGCCCGGCGGGCCCCTCCGCCCCTCCCCCGGGCGGGTGGTCCGGCTCAGAGGATCACCACCGGATCGCCGGTCCGGACGCGGTCGGCGAGGTCGGCCACGTCGGCCCGGCTCAGCCGGACGCAGCCGTGGCTGCAGGGGTGGCCGATGCGGTCCTCGTGGTTGGTCCCGTGCAGGTAGATGTAGCGCGCCCGGCTGTCCACGCCCGGGCCCTGGTTGACGCCCTCCTCGCAGCCCTCGAGGGTGAGGATGCGGCCGAGGATGAGGTCGCGCGGATCGGCGCCGCCGTCCCAGATCTCGCCGGTGGGCTCGCGGGAGACGTAGATGGCGGAGGGGTCGCCGCCGAGGCCGATGCGCCGGCCGATGCGGTGCACGCCGGGCGGGGTGCCGCCGCTGTCCTGGCGCGCGTCCACGCCGGCGGCGGCGGTGCTCACCGGCCACCGGGCCACGGGGCGGCCTCCCTCGATGAGGTGGGCCGCCTGGCTGGCCACGTCCACCAGCAACCAGCGCGCGGGTTCCAGTCCGCAATGAGCGAGCCGCCGGCGCGCCGCCGTCAGCAGCGCGGGGGGCGGGGGATCGGCCGCGGCCTGGTGCGGGGGTCGTGGCCCGGGATGTCGGTGGGGGTCCGTCATGGCGCGCTCCTCTCGCCTGGCAGCTTAACAGCCCTCGCCAGGGGGCGCCATCGCCTTGAAATCGCCCTCGCAGCAGACCACCTTGAGGGGGCGCCGCCGGCGGAGAGGCTTGCGGCACCACCCCAGGCCCCCCGTCCCGGAGGACCTCCCATCATGTTCGATATCGGCGCGTCGTTCGACCGCGAGATCGTCGCCCACATGACCACCCGCCCCACCGTCCTGTTCATCGAGCCGGAGGACCCGCGCGTGGTGGAGGCGGCGCTGCAGCTGCCCCGGTTCTGTCGTCCCGTCTTCCTGACCACGCGCGAGAAGGTGGAGGCGGTGATCGCCGCCGAGCTGGCCCACGTCGATCCGGCCCGGGTGGCGTTCCTGATGAGCGAGGCCGCGTTCTGCGAGCTGGAGCGCTGCCAGGAGCTGCAGGAGGAGCTGGCCGCCGCGGCCATGGCCCTGCCGGAGGAACGGCGTCCGGTGGCCGACCTCGAGGCCGCCCGCGCGTTCGTGGCCACGCCGGCCGGCTTCGGCATCATGGCCGCCCACGAGGGGCACTGCGACATGGTGGTGGGCGGCGCCCAGCACGAGCCGCGGCACTACTTCCGGCCGCTGCTCAAGGTGATGCAGCGTGAGCCCGTGCTCTGCGAGGCGGGCATCATCGTCCTGCCGGACGAGCATCCGGACGACCTCTACCCCCACAACATCCTGGTGATCGGCGACGTGGGCGTCAATGCCGACCTCTCCCCCGAGATCCTCGCCCGCAGCGCGGTGGGCACCTGCGCCGTGGCCCGCGACGTGATCCCGGTGGAGGAGCTGCCGGAGATCCGTGGCGTCATGGTGAGCTACTCCAACCACGGCGGTGACGAGGGCCCCTCGCCGCGCCTGGTGCGCGAGGCCGCACGGCTGCTGCCGCGCTTCCTGGACGAGCGCTGCGAGCGGGGCGCCCGCTACTGCACCATCGGCATCGAGAGCGAGGTGAAGATCAACGTGGCCCTGAGCCGCCGTTCGGCCAGGCTCTACAAGAGAGAGGGCGACGGCGATGAGCGCTTCCAGGGGACCAACGTCCTGATCACGCCCAACCTGGACACGGGCAACCTGCTGTTCCACCTGTTCTCCACGCGCTACCCGGAGGCCCGCAAGTTCGGGGCGGTGTTCGGCATCCGGTTCCGCGGCGTGGATCTGCCCATGGACGTCGAGCCCGAGGACGCCGCCCTGGCCGTCAAGTGCGCCGTGCTGCGGCTGCACAAGTTCGGCGAGTGGCAGCGCACCCCGCGCGACACCTTCTTCCCCCGCCCGCGCATCCTGGCCATCAACCCCGGCTCCACCTCCACCAAGCTCGCCATCTACGAGGGCGAGGAGGAGGTCTTCGCCGAGGAGCTGCAGCACGCCGCCGAGGAGCTGGAGCCCTTCGAGGGGGAGAAGATCGTGGCCCAGTTCGCGTTCCGGAAGCAGGCCATCGAGGACTTCCTGCGCAAGAACGACACCCCCGTCGAGAGCCTCGACGCCGTCAGTGCCCGCGGCGGCCTGGTCCACCCCATCCCGCACGGCACCTACGCGGTGAACGAGCGCATGCGCGAGGACCTCCTCGAGGGTACGCGCGGCGACCACGCCTCCAACCTGGGCGCCCTCATCGCCCACGCGCTGGTGGGCGACCTGGACAAGCCCGCGTTCATCGTGGACCCCGTGGTGGTGGACGAGATGGACGACCGCGGCCGGGTCACCGGCTTCAAGGAGCTGGTGCGCAAGCCCATCAGCCACGCGCTGAACCAGATCGCCACCGCCCATCGCTATGCCCACGACCACGAGACCTTCTACGAGCAGGTCAACGTGGTGGTCTGCCACATGGGCGGCGGCATCTCCATCGGCGCCCACAAGCGCGGGCGCTTCCTGGACGTGAACAACGCCCTCGACGGCGAGGGCCCGTTCACGCCGCAGCGGTCCGGTTCGCTGCCGGTGGGCGACCTGATCCGCCTCTGCTTCAGCGGCAAGTACACCATGGAGGAGCTGCTCAAGCTCAACAAGGGCCGCGGCGGCCTGATCGACCTGCTCGGCACCGCCGACTTCCGCTACGTGGAGCAGAAGTACCTCGACGGCGATCCCGACTTCACCCTGGTGTTCGAGGCCATGTGCTACCAGATCAGCAAGTGGATCTGCAGCATGGTGCCGGCCTTCGACGGCGAGCCCATCGACCAGGTGCTCCTGACCGGGGGCCTGGCCCGCTCGCAGCCGCTGGTGGACGTGGTCCGCAAGGCGGTGGAGCCGCTGGGCTGCGGACTGAGCGTCTATCCCGGCGAGAACGAGATGATGGCCCTGGCCCAGGGCGCGCTGCGCGTGCTCACCGGCCGCGAGGACATCAAGCAGTACGACCCCGCCTAGCAGAGCCACCGGGGGCCGGCCGCGCGCCCGCGCCGGCCCCGCCAACCTGCCCGTGCGGCAGCCGACCCGTGGAGGTTGACCCCATGTCCCAGATCCGCAGTCTCGAGCAGCTCGTGGCCGACCTCAAGGGGCAGCCCTCGCGCCGCGTGGCGGTGGCCGCCGGTCACGACGAGAACACCATCCAGGCCGCGGCCCGCGCCGCGGCCGAGGACATCGCCAACGTCACCCTGGTGGGCGATCAGGCCCGGATCACGTCGCTCTGCCAGGAGTTCGGGCTCGACGCCGGCGTGTTCACCGTGGTGGACGAGAAGGACGAGGCGCGAGCGGGCGCGGAGGCCGTACGCATGGTGCGGGCGGGCGAGGCCGACGTGCTGATGAAGGGCCTGATCGGCACCGACAAGTACATGCGGCTGATCCTGGACAAGGAGCAGGGGCTGCTGCCGCCCAGGGCCGTGCTCAGCCACGTCACCGTGCTCGACGTGCCGGCCTACCGCGAGGCTCACGACAAGCTGCTCTTCGTCAGCGACGTGGCCATCATCCCCGATCCCGACCTGCCCACCAAGCTGAAGATCACCCAGTACGTCATCGACGCCGCCCATGCCTTCGGCATCGCCGAGCCGAAGGTGGCCCTGCTGGCGGCCACCGAGAAGGTGAACCCCAAGATGCCCGCCTGCGTGGACGCCGCGATCATCACGCAGATGAACCGCCGGGGACAGCTCAAGGGCGCGGTGATCGACGGTCCGCTGGCCCTGGACGTGGCCACCAGCCCGGAGGCCTGCGAGATCAAGGGCCTGCGCTCGCCGGTGGAGGGCGCGGCCGACTGCCTGGTGTTCCCGAACATCGAGACCGGCAACGTCTTCTACAAGGGCATGACCATCCTGGGGGGCGCGAAGCTGGCGGCCGCGGTGGTGGGCACCACCGCACCGTGCGTGTTGACCAGCCGCGCGGACAGCGAGGAATCGAAGTTCCTCTCCATCGCGCTGGGATGCCGGCTGGCCCGCTGATGCCCGGCGGCCAGCCCGCAACGGCGTGGTGCGAGGCCACCAGTCGCTGCAACGAGGGGCCCCCCGGGGGGCCCCTCTTCGCCATCGGCACCGATGCTGGTGACCGGCGGTCCGGACGCGGTCAGCGGCCGGAAGCGGGCGAGCTGTCCGGACCTGCCGACCCGTGCGCCGTCGCCAGGGCGGCCAGGACCTCCGCCTCCCGCTCCGGCGTCAGGCCCGCCCGCGGCGTGATCCGCTCGCGGACGTCGTCCTCGAGCCCGTCGTACCAGGTGAGCGTGTCGCGCACCGTCTCGGCCAGGGGCCGGAAGGTGAGGCCCGCGGCCACGGCCCGGTCGATGTTCCGCTTGCCGAAGCCGGCGTAAGCGCCGTCGCCGGGGACCCAGCAGGGCATGTTCATCCAGGCGTGGACCTCGTGCTCGGCCAGCGTCGCGGCCGGCGTCCAGACGAACCGGGCGTCGGAGCCGGACACCTCGCGGCAGGTCTCCAGCAGCCGCTTCATGGTCAGCGGCGTGCGCGGATGCGGTCCCACCACGTTGAAGGTCCCGCCGATCGCCTGCTCCATGCAGCGCGCCTGGAAGGCGGTGAGATCGCGGCCGTCGATGAGCTGGATGCGGTCGTACCCGCTGCCGGGGGCGAGCACCTCGCCGCCACGCCGCACGCGCACCGGCCAGTACACCCCGCGGAAGCTGAAATCGCGCGGGCCCACGATCAGGCCCGGGCGGAAGATGGTGTGCGTGTCCGGGTAGTGCTTGCGGACCCGCTTCTCGCACTCGGCCTTGAACTCGCCGAACATGGCGTCCTGGTACTCGGTCCAGTCGGTGCCGGGGGCCTCGGCCACCGCGGCGGTCTCGTCCACGTCCGGGACCGAGTGATCGGCATAGGCGGACAGCGAGGACACGTACAGGTAGCGGCCGATCCTGCCCTTCAGCAGCACGGCGGTGTTCTCCACGATGTCCGGGATGTGGGGCCAGATGTCCATGGCCAGGTCCCAGGTGCGTCCCCGGGCGAGCTCGGCCTCGAGGTTGGCCAGGCCGTCCTCGGCGTCCAGCGCGCGGTCGGCCACGATGCATTCGAGGTCGGGGAAGAGGTCGTCCGAGCGGCGGCCGCGGTTGCAGAGGGTGACGGTGTGGCCGCGGTCCAGGAGCTCGCGCACCAGGTGCGGGCCGGTCTGGCCGGTGCCGCCGAGGACGAGCACCTTCAGGGGGCGCACGGGGCGGTCCTTCGCGTGGGCGGCGCGCAGCCAGGGCGCGGTGGTGGCGCAGCCGAGGGCCAGGCCGGCCAGGGTCGTGGTCCTGAGGAATTCGCGGCGGGATGGTCCTTGGGGCATGGCTCTCTCTCCGGGCTGCGGTGGATCGGGCGGCCACCGGGCTGGGTCGCGATCTGCGGGCGGGCGAGTCTCGCTGGTGAGAGCCTACGCGAGATCGGCCGGCGGGTTGCGTGGATCTGGCCGACCGGTCGTCGCCCGCGCCTGCGAATAGCGATCATTCGCAACTCAAGGATCCCGCCGCGGGGCCGAATCCCGGGATGTCTCGATTCGATCCAGGGGAATCGTCTCGCCCGGAGGGATATGCCATGAGTCTACGGATGCGGATCCTCTTGCCCGTGATGCTCTCGGTGCTCGCCGCTGGCATCGCGGCCTTCTTCGGCGTCTCGGCCACGGTCAAGACCATCATCGACCGGCAGGTGGTCAGCAAGGAGGCCGCCGTGGAGCGGTCGCTCACCGAGGCCGTCGAGATCAAGACTCACGAGTACGCGGCGTTCCTGAGCGCCACCGAGGACAAGGTCAGCGAGCAGGCTGCGCTGTTCACCCGCTTGCCGCAGGTGCAGGAGGCCTACGCCGTCGCCCTCTCCGGCGACATCGCCGACGAGGCCGACCCGCGGTGCCAGCAGGCGCGGCAGATGCTGCGCCAGGCGCTCAGGCCGTACGTGGCCGGCTTCGTGGCCCACACCGGGGCGGAGAGCTACCGGATCCATTTCCACCTGCCCAGCGGCCGCAGCCTGGCGCGCATCTGGCGGGACGGCTGGCAGACCAGGCGCGACGGCAAGAAGCTGGACGTCTCGGACGACCTCACCGGCTTCCGCCAGACCGTGGTGGAGATCAACCGCGAACATCGACCCCTGCGGGGCATCGAGGTGGGGCGAGGCGGTTTCGTGGTCCGGGGCCTGGCGCCCATCGCCGCGCCGGATGGGCGGCACCTCGGCTCGGTGGAGGTGCTCGCCGATTTCAACCCGCTGCTCGAGAAGCTCAAGAGCACCGAGGCGGAGAACTACGCCGTCTTCATGAGCGGCGACCTCCTGAAGATCGCCACCAAGCTCCAGGATCCGGCGAAGTACCCCGTGGTGGACGGGAACTTCGTGTTCACCGCCGCCACCGACCGCGAGCTGGCGCTGCGTCTCGCCTCGGCCGACCTGCTCACGCGGGGACGCCAGGAGCGGACACTCCGTGTGGTCGACCACTACCAGGTGGCCGCGGTGCCGGTGTCCGACTACTCGGGACGGCCCATCGGCGTCCTGGTCATGACCCACGACATCGCCGACGATCAGGCCGCGCTGGCGGCCATCCGCGAGGACGGCGAGCG